>CAYGUD010000074.1:0-8954 GCA_964352865.1 uncultured Hyphomonas sp. | reverse complement strand
GAATTGGAATATCCGGAGACAGGACGTCATCAAGGACGTGATCATCGCGCAAATAGGCGTGCGCCAGGACATAATCGCCAATCGCCTGACTGTGTCGCAAGCCACCGCAATGACCCACCATGATCCAGCATTCCGGACGCAGCACCGCCAAATGGTCCGTAATGGTTTTGGCGTTAGATGGGCCAACCCCGATGTTCACCAGCGTGATGCCTGAACCGTTTTCTGCGGTCAGGTGGTAGGCTGGCATTTGGAAACGCCGCCACGGCGCATTGGCGATCTTTTCGCGGGCATTTTCGGTTGTCTTGTCAATCACCACGCCGCCCGCAACTGAGAGCTGTTTATACCGACCGCCGTCCTGAAGCTGCTCCAGCGCCCAGTCGACGAAAGCGTCGACATATCGGTGATAATTGGTGAACAGGAGATAGCGCTGAAAATGAGCGACAGGGGTGCCTGTATAATGCTGCAGACGCTTCAGTGAAAAATCTGTGCGCGGGGCATCGAATAGCGCCAGCGGGCGATGATCATAGGGTTCAAACAGTTCGCCATCTGCAATTTCATCGCCAATATCGCTCAATTGAGGCGCCGGGAACCATTTTGCCAGCTCAGCCGGATTGATCTCATCCAGACCATTGGCCTGACCTTGCTCCCAGACATAGGCATATGGGATTTCGGCGTCTGAAACACGAACCTCAACCTCAACATCATAGTCCCGCAATAGCGGCTCGAGCTGTTCGGTCAGGTAGCGTCGATAGAATTCGGGCTGTGTTACAGTCGTCGAATATGTTCCGGCTTCAGACATTTTTCCGAAAGCGCGCGATATTGGCGGTGGCGGGCCATCTGGATTGTAGTGAACAATCAGTTCGGGATAGCAGAATGCGCCATTTGCGCGCGCGGCTGGATCCGGCGTCTTGCTGTCTCGGAGATAGTCTTGAAGGGCATTGCAGAGGGCGTCTACCGACTGCGTGTAGAGCTTTTCCAGCTCATTTATGATGTCATTTGGATTTTTTAGTTTTGTCATGGCCTCCTTTGCCGCAAACCTCATTCTGGGTCAACGCCGCAGGGCTGAAGCCCTATTCGGGTAAGATCCGATACAGCCGCACAACGCCCTCAGTTTCACGCTTGCCATCGACGGGCTCCAGCCATTCCGGAATCTCATCACGGTTGAGCTGGGCAGCGAGTCCATTCGGCCAACGTTCGCCATAATCATTGGTTTCCCCCAGACCACGACAATAGGCAAAGTGAGTGGCCCCAAGATCCAGCAATCGTCCGTGCGCTTCATCAGGCGGACCAATCAAGACAAGGTTCGCCCGTTCGATGCCTTTTATGTTGCGATGGTAAGGGCCAACAAAAACCTCGTTCGATGTTCGAACCAGAACTGAAATACCGAGATCAATTGGCGTATGCACACGCATCGACGTTCGTGTTGCCATATCCTCGTAATTGTTAGCTTGGATGCATTCCATGCTTCTTGAAACAGCTTGCGGCGGATTGATGAGTTCAGGGCCTAACCTCTCACCTAATATTCGCCAGGTCTCAGGAGACAACAGAATCGCAGCGGACACGGTGACCATGAGCGGCACCGGACCTCGCTTGACCCACCAATGATCGAATAGAATTCCGACCAACCAGCCAGCGCCTATCGCCGCAAAAACATGCGAGAAAGACTGCCCTCGAACCTGCCAAATCGTTGCGACAATTGCCAGAGCGAACAGAAGTCCGACTCCAAGACGTGCCAAGCGCCGCTCGGGAGAGGCCCGCTGAATCATGAGAATGCTGGCGATACTCGCGGTGCCGAGGAAGCCGTAGACCCAAATGACCCGGACAGGCTCCGTTAGCAGCAAATTCGACAGCGGCTTGGCCTCTCTGACGCGTTCGAGCCAGGTCTCACGTACCGTATCTGGAACCGCCGCATATGGATCGCCGAGGCACGCTGGATTGACCCAGGCAAATATCGCGATAGTAATCCCGCCAGCAATGGCGCCTGCGAGCAGGCGTTTCTGCCAGGTGTCGAGCCAACCGCCAAAAACACCGAGTAGGGCAAGCAATAGACCGCCAATGGTCAATCCGGCCCAGTGTGACGTGCCATAGGCGTCGCAAACCATTCGCCGATCGCCGATACCGGGCGCGTCGAGCGCAAAAAATAGAGACGCCAGGATCATCAAGGCGACACCGAACGCGGCGAGACGAACCCCTTCCCGATGTCCTCTTACGACCCAGAACAGACCCATGAGCGCGATCAGTCCCGCCACATAAGGCAGGCCTTCAAGCGCAATGGATAGGGCCGCTGTGACACTTAACGCCAGCACGATGCCAGATCTCGCCGTCATCTGTCTGGACAGAACGGCAGTAAGACCGGCGAGCACCAGCACAACAACAAACCCATGATGATCAATCCGCCCCGGCCAAAAATTGTAGATCGCGGCGGAACTGCCAAAATAGTACAGGCCCGCGAGTTGACCGATCAAGTTTAGCCCAAGCCGCCGCATGATCAGGCTTAGGAAAGTCAGGGCGAAAGCCAGCAAAATCAACGGCCAAAGGCCCATTGCCAAGGCCTCCGCAGCGGACTGCCCAATCAGCGGCTGCGCCAAAAATATGACCCCAGCCAGAAATAGATCAGGTAGTCTCGACCAGTGCATTTCCCCCCCTTCCGGGGTCAGCAAACGGGATTGGTCGACCAGGAACCAGGATTGACCCGCCAGCAAGTCGCGCACCTGTTGCAAGCGCATCATATCGTCAATGCCAGGAATAAAGCCGTCAAAAACTTCCGGTATGCGCACGCAAAGCATGCCAATCGTGATTAATCCGAAGGCCCATAAAGCCCAATTGCCATCACGAAACGCACCGGCTTGCGGAGAAGGTGAAGTCGCCATTAAGAAATTGCCGCCTGAGCCTTACCTGTCTTTAAGCATAAGCGAGCTATCACATATGGAAGTTACCGAAAGGCTTCGATTATGTGGCAAGATCCGAGTGCCCATCGACCCGCTCCGCAAGTCGACCCGGCCTTGGCGCGCGTCGCGGTAATAATCCCTTGTTACAATGAAGCAGTCACCATTGCGAAAGTGATCACGGACTTTCGCGCCGTGTTGCCAGACGCAGAGATTTACGTGTTCGACAACAATTCGAGCGACAACACTGCTCAGGCGGCGCGCGATGCCGGGGCGATTGTGCGCTCTGAGCAACGTCAGGGTAAAGGTCATGTCGTGCGGCGCATGTTCTCGGATGTCGAAGCTGATATCTATTTGATGGTCGACGGCGACGACACTTATGATGCAACGATTGCCCCGACTTTGGTCGAACTCTTGAAGCGCAACCATGTTGATATGGTCGTCGGCACACGCGCCGATGTGACAAAGGATGCAGGACGCGAAGGTCATGCATTTGGCAACAAGCTCTTCAACAAGATTTATGGCCGTTTGTTCGGTAATCAATTTTCGGACATCTTTTCGGGCTATCGCGTGTTTACACGACGCTTCGTGAAGTCGTTCCCAGCCGTTTCAGCTGGCTTCGAAATCGAAACTGAAATGTCCGTCCACTGCAGTCAACTCGGCATCCCGACGCTGGAACGCCCGACGGTCTATGGTGTTCGACCTGACGAGAGCGAATCCAAATTGCGCACTTTCCGCGATGGCTTCCGGATTCTGGGAATGTTTGTGACGCTGACCAAGGAAACACGGCCGGCGGCGTTTTTCGGGACGATTGCCGTCAGTCTCATTGTCCTTGCGACGCTCCTCGCAGCGCCGCTTCTGGCAACCTATGCGCAGACAGGACTGGTTCCCCGATTGCCGACGGCGATACTTGCGACAGGACTGATTATCATGGCAACAATCACCAGTGTCGCTGGCCTGATCCTGGATAGCCTCGCGCGCGCCAGAATCGAAGCCAAACGCGCCGTATTTCTCAGTTTCCCAAGCCCGAATTGGCGCGAATGAGACAACAATTACAAAAGCAATTGGCGCGGTTTGCGCTGGTCGGGGGGCTCGGTTTCCTGGTCGATATTGGCTTCACATTGATGCTGATCGAACATGGCATGGACGCCTTTGTGGCACGCGTCATTGCGATCGCTCTGGCAATGTTGACAACCTGGCGCCTGAATCGCGCAATTACGTTTGGCGCGAGTGCGACCAGCCAAACCAGTGAAGGCGCGCGATATTTCGCCGTCGCCATTGTCGTCGCGATGTTGAATTATGCGGTCTATGCAGGCGTCTTGATCATAGCGCCAGGCATTCCGCCCGGATTTGCGATCGTCATTGCCGTCGGCTTTGCCACTGTGTTTTCGTTTTTCGGCTACCGTCTGTTCGCGTTCAAGACAGCCGCTTAACCAGATGCCCCATTTTACGGCCGGGCTTCGCATCGCGCTTGCCGTAGAGGGTCAGCTTCGCATTCTCGAGGAGATCACGAGGCAACGCTAGTGCTTCATCACCCAAGAGGTTAGACATTTCGACATCATGAAACCGCGTCACGGCGCCCAACGGCCAGCCTGCGACGGCGCGAATATGTTGTTCAAACTGACCTGTATGACACGCCTCCGGTGTCCAGTGACCTGAATTATGGACCCGTGGCGCAAACTCATTCGCCAGCAATGATCCATCCTCGAGGACAAAAAATTCCAGCGCCAGAACACCGACATAATCGAGCGCGTCGGCCAGCGCTTTTGCCGCTGCGCTGGCACGATCAGCAATGCCCGGATCGATATTCGCAGGGACCGTCGAACGGCGAAGTATGCCATTCACATGCTCGTTGCGGGGCAAGTCATAACACAGCGATGCCCCCTGATGATCTCGGGCAATGATCACAGACACTTCGCAGACAAAGGGAACGAGGGCCTCCAGAATGCACGGCGCATAGCCGAGCGATTTGTGGGCTGCGTCATAATCATCGCCGACCTCCAGACGCGCCTGACCCTTGCCATCATAACCGTCGCGCCGGGTTTTCAATATGCCGTGTCCGCCGAACCGCTTGATTGCGGCGTCCACATCCTCGGATTGATCGATGGACGCAAATTCTGCCGTCGCGATCCCAGCGCTTTGCAGAAATGACTTCTCGGCAACTCTGTCTTGCGACACTTCCAGCGGTTTTGCGCCGGGGCGCACGAGTACGCCCTGACGTAGCAGCGCCTCCGCAGCCCCCACCGGGACATTTTCAAACTCGTAGGTGACGACATCGCAGGTCTTGGCCCACGCCAGCAAGGCAGCCGGGTCGGCATAGGCACCAACAGTGTGCGCCGCGGCCACTCGAGCTGCGGGACAATCTGTTTCCGGACAATAGATTGAGACGTCAAAGCCAAGTTGCGCCGCCGCACTGGCGAGCATGCGGCCGAGCTGTCCGCCGCCCAGAATCCCGATCGTTGCGCCTGCACTCAGTACGCTCATTCTGTTGGCGTTTCCTGAACCGCAATTGATTGTGCTGCGCGGAAGGCATCAAGTTTGTCTGCCACGTTGTCATCTTCGAGCGCAATGATAGAGGCCGCCAGAATACCTGCATTGGCTGCGCCGGCATCGCCAATTGCCAGCGTCCCGACGGGGACGCCCTTGGGCATTTGAGCAATCGACAAAAGGCTGTCCATACCGCTCAGCGCGCGCGATTGTACCGGCACGCCAAGCACCGGTAGCGGCGTCATCGATGCTGCCATACCCGGGAGATGAGCCGCACCACCCGCACCCGCGATAACAACTTTCAGACCGCGCGATTTCGCACTTTTCGCGTAGTCAAACAGACGGTCCGGGGTGCGATGCGCGGAAACGATTTTCGCTTCATAGGCAACGCCAAGCTGGTCGAGAAGGTCACAGGCCTTTTGCATGACCGGCCAATCTGACTGGCTGCCCATAATCACCCCGACGACAGGCGAATCACTGTTGGAAGTTCGGGTCATCGATTCCCCCGTTTCAAAGCGCGCAACATAGAAACCTTCCCTGCTGCGTCAACCATTGGGGGTCTAGGCGGCGCACCGCGTATCAGATAGGCTGTGAAAATGGCTGAATCGCTGAAGCAGATATCAGAAAACGATCTCCATCTGGCCCGTCAGAAGGCGCGCCGAGATTTGATCGCAGCCATCGGGCTCGATACGACCGCTCTGCCACGACAAGTCCGCGCCGCAATTGAAGCCCTGGCCGGAGAAGTGCTTCATCTACGGGAAGACCGTGCACGATTGCAGTACGAGCTGGATAATGCCGCCCATTTAGCAGATCGCGATACGCTCTGCCCGGTCTTCAACCGCCGCGCATTTGAACGTGAAGTGACCCGGGAGATTTCCCTCTCAGAGCGCTACGGGACCCCACTATGCCTGATATTCATCGATCTCGACCGGTTCAAGCAGATCAATGATCAGTTTGGTCATGCGACCGGCGACAAAGTCATCCAGCACGTGGCGCAGACTTTGATAGAGAATGTCCGGCAAAGCGATATTGTTGGACGCCTTGGCGGCGATGAGTTTGGCATCGCGCTCACCCATGCGGAATTTGAAGATGCTCATGCCAAGGCCCAGAGCCTGGAATCCATTATTGGTAGCCTGACCGTGCGCGATGCCGAAAATGTCGACCTCGAATCAGTACAATTAGGGGCCTCTTGCGGAACGGTCCTATGGCAGCGTGGGCGGACCGCAGCGGCGCTGATTGCTGAGGCAGATGAAACCATGTTTCGCCGGAAAAACCAAAAAAAACGGGCGCGTTGAGCCCTTCCCACGCAATATTTTTTTAAATTTGAGAAAGTTCGGGCAGGCGTCGTGACTCGCCAATCAACCTATGGTTATCTGTTGCCATAAAGACACAGAGATCATTTCAGAGAGAAGGAGCATGCCGATGTCATTGCAAGGTCGGATCGAAGAACTCACCAAACGTCACGAGAAACTCGATGAAAAGATCAACAAAGAACAAAAACGACCGGCAACAAACGACATTGTCCTAAAAGATCTCAAGTTACAGAAACTTCGACTTAAAGAAGAGATTGGTATGCTGCGCGCAAGTTAGGCGCTGAACGGACCTATTGTGGTCCCGCCAGCGCCTCAAATTGAGCTGGCGGGAGCGCGCAAATGTATAAACCTGTAACCCTGATCATCGGGCTTGGCCAAACCGTCGGAGACGCTGTTGCGCGCCGGTTTCTGGATGCCGGTCACGCAGTTCTGGTCGTCGATCCTGACGCGAATTTGCTTGAAGAGCTGAAAAAGACGACAGGCGATAAAGTCACGTATCATCACGGCGCCGTGCATACCAAGCTTGGCTTGCGCAATGCGATGGCAGCAGCGCTCGAAACCTACAACTTTGTCGACAATATTGTCTGCATACCGCCGCTCCCTGAAGCGGATAATCTGCTCGACCTCGACATGGAAGATTTCGAGACGGTCCTGATGAAGACGGCTCGCGGCGCCGTCCAGGCATTGCGGGTATTTTCACCTGAATTGATTGCCGAGCGCCCTGAAACGGAAAACGCCGCAGACCGGTCACGGCAGACAGGCACGTTTACATTCGTGCTGTCCCTCGGCGCCTCAATGGCCCAACCAGGCTGGTTCAGCGAGAGCGTCTCTCAACATGCAATTCTGGGCATCGTCAAAGCCGCAGCGATTGAACTTGCGGAGGAGGCCGTACGGGTCAACGCGATTATTGCCCTACGTCCCCGCGCCGAAGGGCGCGAACCATGGCTGAAAGACCGTACCCCGATGGGGCGGCCATCGCTGGCAGAGGAAATTGCCGAAACAGCCTGTTTTCTCGCCAGTCCAAATAGCGCCATCATCACCGGCGAAGCGATCACCCTGGATGGCGGGCGCCGCATTCTATCCGGTGTGATTGCAAAGGAAGAGGACTAACCCTCTTCTCGCTTATTTCGGGTGACAGATGACCGGCATCCAAGTGTAGCCTTTGACGAAGGCACCCGACGTCAGACTTGGTTCGTCGAGTACTTCAACATGGCTGAAACGCTCGAAAATCTCTTCCCAGAGAATCCGCAGCTGCAATTCGCCAAGCCGGTTACCGACGCAGCGGTGGATGCCAAAGCCGAATGACAAGTGGTTGCGAGCCTGTTTGCGATCAATGATGATTTTGTTTGGGTCTTCGTTCCAGAACCGCTCGTCGCGGTTTCCAGAGACGTACCACATGGCGATTTGGTCGCCCTTTTTGATCGTCTTGCCGTGCATCTCGACATCTTCGAGCGCGGTACGGCGCATGAAGGAGAGCGGCGTTTGCCAGCGAATTATCTCGGACACCATATTCGGAATTAGGTCGTGATTGGCTTTCAGTTTCGCGTATTCTTCCGGGAATTTATTCAAGCCGTAAACAGATGCGGTCATTGAATTACGGGTCGTGTCATTGCCACCAACAATGAGTAGAATGACATTGCCGAGCAATTCCATTGGCGTCATGTTTTTGGTTTTCTCACCATGCGCCAGCAAGCTGATCAGGTCATGCTTTTGAGGTTCAGCCTGACGTTTCTGGAAAATCTCCATGAACACAGACAGGCATTCCAGTAATTCCTGTTTCCATTGCTCTTCGCCGCCTGGGCAAATATCGGGATTTTCCCGGTTGGTCACGACATCCGACCAACGGGTCAGTTTGCGGCGATCCTCAAATGGGAAGTCGAACAGCGTTGCCAGTATCATTGTCGTCAACTCGATCGAAACCGTGTCGACCCAATCAAAGGGCTCGCCAACTGGCACAGAATCGAGCAGATCCTGGGTGCGCTGTCGGATAAGTGGCTCATAGATTTTGAGCATGTCTGGTGCGACCGCTGGCTGCACGGTGACACGCTGCTCTGAATGGCGCGGCTCGTCCATCGCAATGAACATTGGCAATTCGAAATCTTCGATTGGCTCGCCCAGCACAATACCGCCATGCTCCCAGCTGGAAGAGAACCGTTTGTGGTCGATATCGATTTTCATCACGTCTTCATAACGGGTAACAGACCAATAAGGGCCAACGAAACTGTCTTCGGTCCAATGCAACGGGTCTTCATTGCGCATGCGCTCGAAG
>CAYGUD010000073.1:0-8966 GCA_964352865.1 uncultured Hyphomonas sp. | reverse complement strand
AAGAGACGATCTTGAAAGCTGATAAGGTTTGGATGATGGCGCGGTGCTGGCAGACCCGCTGCTTCGGCCCACAGACCTGTTGCGGGATCGAGCCTGATATGCCGATCCGTGACTCCGGAAATTCGCCCGCCTTCGGAAATGAACCCACCAACGAGGTGAATTTGGTCTTTGTGACGAGCCGGATAGATCTCTTGCACCGCGAAGGGCAGAGCGGGACCGTCGCGCCAATTCGCGGTATTTTCTCTGGAGTTTGCGGCCGTGTCAGGGCGCGCCGAGCAGCCAAAAGTCAGCAGACCGGCGCCGGACCCTAGCGCAGCTCTGCGAGTGATTGAAAACATTGGCATTTTTCTGCTCCTCAATCTATGTCCACAGGCAGTCTAGAACGTGCAGTCAGTGTTTGTAACCACCCCCTCATCCTGCTAGTAATAAACCTAGTAAAGACGGGCGATTCGGTGCCCGGACTGGCAGCAAGAGGCAGAGCCCCGTGAGCGACGAAACGACACCGCCAGAAGAGCCAGAAATGGCGCCCGCGCCCCTCGGTGACGGGATTGATCCCATCAGTATCGAAACCGAGCTGAAACGCTCTTATCTCGACTATGCGATGAGCGTGATTGTCAGCCGCGCCTTGCCTGATGTGCGTGATGGATTGAAGCCGGTCCACCGGCGCATTCTTTACGCCATGCAAGTCAATGGCAACACGCCTGACAAGCCTTATAAGAAGTCTGCGAACATTGTCGGGGCGGTGATGGGGAACTTCCACCCGCACGGCGACAGCGCGATTTATGATGCCCTCGTGCGGATGGCTCAGCCATTCTCGATGAGCCTGCCGCTTGTCGATGGCCAGGGTAATTTCGGCTCCGTTGATAATGATCCGCCAGCTGCGATGCGTTACACCGAATCGCGGATGCAAAAGGCGGCGCAATATCTGCTCGCTGACATCGACAAAGACACCGTCGATTTCCAGGATAATTATGATGGTTCTCAGCAAGAACCTATGGTTCTGCCAGCGCAATATCCGAACCTGCTGGTCAATGGCGCGAGTGGTATCGCTGTTGGGATGGCGACCAATATTCCGCCGCACAATCTTGGTGAAGTTGTCGATGCGACACTGGCCATGATCGACAATCCTGCGATTGACGATGAGGAATTGCTGGACATCGTGCCGGGCCCTGATTTCCCTACAGGCGGCCTGATCCTTGGCCATGCCGGTGCGCGCAAAGCGCTGCTTGAAGGGCGCGGGTCTGTGATCATGCAAGCGCGGTCTGAATTTGAAGAAATGCGCAATGGACGCCAGGCCATCGTTGTCACTGAGATCCCATATCAAGTGAACAAGGCGGCATTGGTCGAAAAAATTGCTGGCATGGTCCGTGACAAACGGATCGAAGGCATTGCCGACTTGCGTGATGAGTCTGACCGCCACGGCATTCGTGTGGTGATCGAGATCAAGCGTGATGCCAGCGCCGATGTCGTCCTGAATCAGCTGCACCGCTACTCTCAGCTGCGGACCAGTTTCCCGGCGAATATTCTGGCGCTGAATGGCGGCCGTCCAGAGCAACTTAATCTGCGTCAGATCCTGCAAGCCTTCATTCGGTTCCGGGAAGAAGTCGTTGCGCGTCGCACAAAGTTTGAACTGAACAAAGCCCGTGACCGTGCTCACGTCTTGGTTGGTCTTGCCCTCGCGGTTGCCAATATTGACGAGATTATCGCGATCATTCGCCACGCGCCGGACCCGAATACAGCCCGCGAACGTTTGCTGGCAAAAGCCTGGCCGATCATGGATATGGGACCGCTGCTCGAACTCGTCGCGGACCGTCGGACTCGCTGGGACGGCGAAGACGCGATCTTCCTGTCAGATGAGCAAGCGCGTGCAATTCTGGCCCTGCAACTGTCTCGACTGACTGGTCTTGGCCGCGACGAAATCGGCAGTGAAGCCAAAGGCTTAGCGGACAAAATTGCGGATTATCTCGATATTCTGCGATCGCGCCCGCGCGTGCTCAATATTATCCGCGCTGAACTCAATGAAGTGAAAGACAAGTTCGCGGTTCCGCGCCGGTCTGAATTCACGTTCGGCGGCGCCGATATGGATGATGAAGACCTGATCGAGCGCGAAGACATGGTCGTGACGGTCACTCATGGTGGTTACGTCAAACGCACCCCGCTTTCGACCTATCGAACGCAACATCGCGGCGGTAAAGGTCGTTCAGGTATATCCATGAAGGATGAGGATTTCGTCACACGGGTGTTCATGGCGAACACGCATACCGAGATCCTGTTCTTCAGCTCTGAAGGCATGGTCTACAAAGAGAAAGTCTGGCGCCTGCCGGTTGGCGGGCCGCAATCTCGCGGCAAGGCGCTGGTCAATATTTTCCCATTGTCCAAGGATGAGCGCATCGAAAGTGTGATGCCGCTGCCGGATGATGAGGAAAGTCGCAACCAGCTCGATGTGATGTTTGCCACGCGCTCAGGAACGGTGCGCCGTAACAAATTGTCTGACTTCATTCGCGTCAATCGTAACGGTAAGATTGCCATGAAGCTGGACGAAGGCGATGGCATTGTTCGCGTGCGCATGTGTTCGGAAGACCAAGACGTCATGATGACCACGGCCTTGGGCCAGTGTATCCGCTTTAAAGTGACGGATGTCCGTGTGTTTGCGGGCCGAAACTCGACCGGTGTCCGGGGTATTCGCCTGGCCAAAGGCGATTTCGTCATCGCCATGGGCATCCTGCGCCATATCGACGTCACCAGCGCTGAGTCGCGCGCTTATCTGAAGCACGCAACAGCGATGCGACGGGCAGCGACAGGCGAAGATGAGGATATTGTCGACGCGATCGCGGATGATGACGGAGATGATGGCGAAGAAGAAGCGGCTCTGTCGGCGGAGCGTATCGCTCAGCTTGGGGCTGCCGAACAATTCATCCTGACAATTTCAGACGATGGCATGGGCAAACGCTCATCGGCTTATGATTACCGGGTCACAGGACGCGGCGGTAAAGGCCTGGTGGCCCATAATATCTGGGGCAACAACAAGAAGACTGGCCATATCAAACAAATCGCATCGTCCTTCATGGTCGATGATGATGATGAAGTGATGTTGGTGACAGATGCTGGTCAGCTTATCCGCACCCCAGTAGATCAAATTCGCATTGCCGGACGGGCAACGTCAGGCGTCTGGGTGCTGCGCACCAAAGGCGAAGAACGGGTTGTCTCTGTGGCACGTCTTGCAGACAATGGCGAAGACGATACAGAAGAGTCCTAGGAACGCCCGGAAACACTTCGATTGACCACCCGGGCGCGCGGAGGAAGAGCATGGAGCGCGTAGGGCTGTATCCCGGAACATTCGATCCGGTCACGATGGGGCATATGGATATTATCGGTCGGGCCATGAAACTGGTCGATCGATTAATCATCGGCGTCGCCGTTAGCGAAGCCAAACGCCCTTTGTTTGACCTCGAAGACCGCATCCAGATGATGCAGGAAGAGTGCGGCGCGCTGGAAGGTCCGGGTCTGGCGAAAATCGAAGTCAAACCGTTCGATAAGCTGCTTATGCATTTCGCGATGGAGCAGGAAGTACACGTCATTGTCCGCGGCCTGCGGGCGGTTTCGGACTTTGAGTATGAATTTCAGATGACCGCAATGAATGAGCAACTGAATCGCGACATTGAAACTGTCTTCCTAATGGCCGATGTAAGACATCAGGCCGTTGCCTCGCGACTCGTCAAAGAGATTGCGCGCTTCGATGGCGATATCACGCCATTTGTAACGCCTGGCGTAAAAAAGCGATTGCTGGAGAAGTATAAAAAATGACTCTAAGAACCCTGCTAAGCGGCATTGCCGTAATGGGATTTGTGGCATGTGCGGGGGCGCAGACAGAACAACAGGAGCCGGTCACTTATACGATGGCCGACGTCGACGCGGCACCAGATGCCTGGCGCGCTGTTGATCCTGAAAACCTGGTCATCATGGAAACCAGCAAAGGCCAGATCGTGCTCGAGCTGTTGCCCGTTGCGGCCCCGGTCCATGTCGAACGGTTCAAAACCTATGTTCGCTCCGGACTGTATGACGGCACCGAGTT
This sequence comes from uncultured Hyphomonas sp., assembly GCA_964352865.1. Lineage (GTDB taxonomy): Bacteria > Pseudomonadota > Alphaproteobacteria > Caulobacterales > Hyphomonadaceae > Henriciella. The sequence continues at coordinate 4,894 of CAYGUD010000073.1, read as the reverse complement.
TCACCGTGTGATCAAAGGCTTCATGGCGCAGGGCGGCGATGTCGCCGCGACTCATGGCGCAGATAAAATGCTCGGAAGCATGCAGGCTGAGTTTGTTTTCCGCCGTGATCCTGCGGTCACCCCCATGGACACAATCGGCCCGGCGGATTCAGCTGATGGCGGGTTCCACCTGGGCTTTCCAATCGCGACGCAGCCCGGATTTCTGGCTGAAATGTCCAAAGATGGTCTGGTTGAAAGCTGGATCCCACATTGCCCGGGGATCTTGTCTTCCGCCCGAACGGACGACGCGAATTCAGCGGATGCGCAATTCTTTCTGATCAGCGATGAAGGCCAGCATCTCGATTACAAATACACGGCAAAAGGCCGCGCACTGACAGGCCTGGATGTGATCCAGTCGATAAAACTCGGGCCGACGCCGGATGGCTATCCGATTGCCAATCCAGACGTCCTTATTTCAGCGAAAATGGCAGCTGACCTGCCTGACGCGGAACGTCCAAAAGCCTTCGTTCAGCGGACGGACACAGAGACGTGGCAAACAATTCTCGCCAATGCTGATGGGCGACGCGTCGCGCTGTGTGATATCCCGCCCGTTCCGGCTGTGGTAGAATAGGGGCGTCTCCTGACCGACCTTTCGGACTTCGACTTTGATCTTCCGGAAACCCATATTGCGCTGCGTCCTGTCGATCCACAGGATGCGGCGCGATTGCTTGTGGTTCATGGTGATGGCCGACTGGAAGATGCCCATGTGCGCGACTTGCCGCGATTTCTCAGCGCTGGCGACCATATGGTGTTCAACGACACGCGGGTTATTCCGGCTGCATTGAGCGGCATCCGTCCGGCCCGCAATGCGGCGGGATCTGATGTATCAGTGGATATCAATCTGGTTGGCCAGGTTTCGGAAACCGATTGGCTGGCACTGGCGCGGCCTGGAAAGCGTCTAAAGACCGGCGATCAAATCCGGATTTCCGAGACTCTGTCAGTCACCATTCAAGAGAAGCGTCCAGAAGGAGAGCTCGTGCTCCGCTTTTCAATATCCGGGGCTGAGCTTGACGCAGCGATTGACGCCAGCGGGTCGATGCCGCTGCCGCCCTATATCGCCCGGCGCCGGCCCGCTGACGCGCAGGATAGAGAGACGTATCAGACCAGTTTCGCAAGTGATGACGCCAAATCCGTCGCGGCGCCCACCGCTGGATTGCATTTTACGCCGCGTTTGCTGGGCGAGATTGATGCTGTCGGGATTGCCCGCACCGAAGTCAGGCTGCATGTCGGCCTTGGGACATTTGCGCCGCTGAAACCGGAACAGATCGAACGCGGCAAGCTGCATGAAGAATGGCGGCAAGTGACTCCGCAAGTCGCAGCTGCTCTAAATACGGCCCGCGCCGAAGGACATAAATGCGTGGCCGTTGGGACCACGGCGCTGCGCACTTTGGAGAGCTGCGCCACGCCAGACCGCGTGATTGAAGCGGCGACAGGGCCGACGGATATTTTCCTCAAGCCGGGCTACGCCTTTCGCGCCACAGATGCGCTTGTGACGAACTTCCATCTGCCGCGATCCAGCTTGTTTATGCTGGTTTGCGCCCTGATCGGTACAGACACGATGCAAGCGGCGTATGCACATGCCATCGCCGCGAACTATCGGTTTTATTCTTACGGCGATGCCTGTTTGTTATTGCCGTAGGGGCTAAGCGGCGAACCGGCCGCCTTTATTGGCATAGGCCTGCGTGCCTGTTGTCAGCACGTCGTCGCCATCCAGTACATCTTCCGGTTTGAGATCGAACTTGCCTTGCAGCTCGGCATAAAGCGGTGCGAAATCGGTATCGACAGTGGCGCGGAATAATTGGTCATAACTATCAATGACGAAATAGCTCTGCTGGAAATCATCGATCCGGTAATCAGTGCGCATCAGCCGTTTGAGATCAAATCCGATCCTGTTCGGTGACGGGTCTTCGAGGCTGAACTTGCTCTCTGCGGGTGAGGAGACAATGCCTGCGCCGTAAATACGCAGACCGTGCTCGGTTCGGATCAGGCCGAATTCGACAGTATACCAATAGAGGGCTGCGAGATTTTTCAGTGAGGCATGGCGCAAGCTGCGTAAACCGCCTTTGCCATAGGCTTCCATATAATCCGCGAAGACCGGGTCCGTCAGCATCGGGACATGGCCAAACACATCATGGAAGACGTCCGGTTCCTGGATGTATTCAAGCTGATCTGGTTTGCGGATGAAGTTCCCGGCAGGGAATCGACGATGGGCCAAATGGTCGAAAAACACGTCATCCGGCACCAGGCCAGGAACCGCCACAACGCGCCATCCGGTGAGCGCTTCAAGTTCATCTGAGATGATCTCAAAGTTCGGAATGCCGCCGCGATGCAGGTTCAGAGCTTCGAGGCCATTCAGGAATTCTGGTGCCGCCCGATTGGGCAAAACCTGCATCAGGCGCTCGTACAGAACATTCCAGACGGCATGTTCATCCGACGTGTAATCGGACCAGCCCTGATCTATGGTCCAGTCTGAATTGGCGTGAGCGGGTTTCGCAAATTGGTTGTTCATGCAACTAATATAGCAAGTGAGTCTGATTATGTCTTGGGACATATTGAACAAAGAGATCAATTCTGCGGAGGTACGTGCGTGATTAAGCTCTATGATTATTGGCGCTCTTCGGCCTGCTATCGGTTGCGCATTGCGTTCAAACTGAAGGGCATTGCCTATGAAAGCGAGGAAGTGAACCTGCATCCGGACGTCCTTGGGCAGAATTCAGAAGATTATCGCGCGCTCAATCCGCAACAACGCGTGCCCACTGTGATTATTGACGGGCAGGTGCATAGCCAATCCATGGCAATCCTGGATTGGCTCGATGAAACCCATCCGTCGCCGCCATTCCTGCCATCTGATCCGCATGACCGTATGCGGGCGCGGGCGTTCGCTGACACAGTTGCGTGCGATATTCATCCGCTGAACAATTCCAGCGTTCTGAAATATTTACGCGAAGAGTTCGCGGCCTCGCCTGCAGCCATCAAGGACTGGTATGGCGTCTGGGTGTCGCGCGGCTTTGAAGCGCTGGAAGCGCATGCCCGGAAATCGCGCTCGAAATTCCTGTTTGGCGACCATCCCGGTCTGGCGGAAATCTGCCTGGTCCCGCAAGTCTACAATGCGCGCCGGTTTGAGCTCGACTTGTCGGCATTTCCAAAGCTGCTGGAGATTGATGGCAAATGTCAGGAGATCGCGGCGTTTCAGGAGGCGACACCCGAAGCGGCGAAACCAGCCTAGTTGCGCTGACCCGATTTCAGGACGTAGCCTTGTTCTGTCAGTTCGAACATTGAGGCGATGTCAGGGTGACTGACCCGGCTGTCGCTTTCGTCTGGCACCAGATTTTGTTCTGAAACATAAGCGACGTAATGCGTGCGCTCATTTTCTGCGAACAAGTGATAGTAAGGTTGGTCCTTGGCGGGGCGGACCTCTTCCGGGATCGATTCATACCATTCATCAGTATTCGCAAACACCGGATCAACGTCGAAAACGACGCCTCGAAAATCAAACAAACGGTGTCTCAGAACCTGACCGATCTGGAACTTGGCTTGATGCATAGGGATAGCGTTCGGCAGGTCCGGGACCCCCGATGGCGCGCTAACCTTTTGTGTCTTCGCGGGTTTTTCCCCCCCGAAAAGTCGCATAAAGCGTTTCATGACGTTCGGTCCGTAGCTCATGAACTATTTGTGTGCTACAGCTTCTACCAACATTCAAGATTTGGTCAGCACATGACTATAAATAAAGTGCGAGATGACCGGAAGGCCAACAGCCAGTCCGGATCTCGCAAGCGCCGGAAGCCGCCGCTTTATGCTGCGGTGGATATGGGGACGAATAATTGTCGACTGCTCGTCGCCGCTCGCCGCGGGGATAGCTTTTCTGTGCTCGATTCTCACTCGCAAATTGCCCGCCTCGGCGAAGGTCTGGAAGCCACTGGGCGCCTGTCAGATGCGTCGATTGAACGGGCTATGGATGCGCTCAGCAAGATTTCCAGAAAGCTGAAGTCCAAAAAAGTCGGGCATGTTCGTTGTATCGCCACGGAAGCGTGCCGCCGCGCTGAAAACGGTCCAGCCTTTATCGAGCGGGTGCGCGAAGAAACCGGTCTGACCTTCAAGATTATTGGCCCTGAAGAAGAAGCGCGTCTGGCACTGATCGGCTGCCACAATCTGATCGAACCGGATACAGACCGCGTCCTGGTTGTCGATATTGGTGGCGGCTCAACGGAATTGTCTTTTGTCGATGCTGTGCCTGCGCATGAAGGTGGCCTGAAAGGCTTGCTGACCAAGCCGCCCATCCTGGCCTGGCGCAGTTTGCCGGTCGGGGTCGTCACTCTGACCGAAGCGTTCGCACATCTGCCTGAAGAAGACGCCTATCCGCAAATGTTGGCGCACGTCATGTCGCTGATCGAAAAATGGAAACGCACGCCAGAAATTCGCGAAGCGTTTGAGCAGGGCCGGGCGCATGTAATCGGAACGTCCGGAACCGTGACGTGCCTGACCGGAGTGACCCTTGGCCTCAGCAAATATCGCCGTGACAAAGTCGACGGCGCCTGGATGACCAGGGCAGGCATGCTGGGAACCGTCAACAAGCTGCGCGAAACAGGTGTTGCGAACATGCATAAGTTTCCAACCATCGGGACAGATCGGTCAGCGCTGATGCTGGCGGGCTGTGCAATTGTCGAAGCGACGTGGTCGTTGGCGCCGCGCGGTGATATGCGGATCGCTGATCGCGGTCTTCGCGAAGGCCTGTTACTTTCAATGATGCACGGGCCTAAACGCAAACCGCGCCGCCGCCGCAGAAAACCGAGATCTGGGGGCAAACCCGCTGAACAAGGAGCGTCGGCATGACAGATGACGGCAAACGGCGCTGGAA
>CAYGUD010000072.1:2349-9009 GCA_964352865.1 uncultured Hyphomonas sp. | reverse complement strand
ATAACTCGCCTCCGGCAACTCCAGGCGGCACGTTTCTTTCCCGTTGAAAAAGAATACCGCGGCGTCGCGACTTTCGCTAACACCTTCAATCACATCACCCTTTTTGACGTCACGAAAGCATGCCTTTAGCGGCAATCGCAGAGCTTCAAGCTCATCGACGTCACCGTCAAATATACGCGCCATTTCCTTGAGCGACGTGTTGACCAGCTGATCGGCTTCGATCTTTCGGGCATAAGTCAGTTTCAGGCGAAATGGATCGTCCCACGAGAAGCCTGTTGCCGGGCCCCAAAGTTCTGCATCGTAAACGTGGAAGATCGAAACATAAAACGATGATTGTCCGAGCTGCTGAAGCGGCAGAGTTTGTGGTCCTTGCACGGCAGCAGCATCGCTCACTTCCAGAGCTGGCTGCGCCTGGGGTTTCGCCAGTAAAGGCAGGCTCAACGTGGCAAGCGCAAGACTTGTCCCTATCAGGGTGTTGCGAGCGAGGGTCATGTCAAATCCTCGTCACGAGCTGAAACAGTTTCAGCAGCGGGTTGCGAAACTTCAATCGCCCTTGATCGGCGACAAGCGAAATACAGGCTTCGCCGTGATCATCTATTATGGGTTGGTGTTCGCAGGCCTCGTCCTCGCAGTGCAGGTCGCCGCGAACATATCCAGTGTCACCAACGTGATAACCACCTTGTAAAATCAACGTCCACTCTTCGCCGCTATGGGAATGGACCGGCATTTTCGTCCCCGGTGCCGCTCTCAACAAATAAATTCGTTCGCCCGATTTGTTTGTGACAATCGGAGCGTGCTCAACACCCGACCCGACTGAACGCCATTTCAGCTCAATATCGGCGCGGTCCAGATACTCTGCTAATGCCGCAGGCATCCATGCAGGCGCTTCCCGCTTCGCTGGCGCCGCGGTTTCGGTCTCGTTGTCCAGTGCATTCATCAGGCGCCCAATAAACGCATCAGACAGGTCTTCGGACTTTGCCGTTTCGATCAACGCACCGCCGACCGCATCGCAGGTCGCCAGTTTGCGCGCGATGTCAGGCTGCAGGTCGGCCTGACAGGACAGGACCAGGTGTTGACCAGTTGGAAGTGTACCAGCAGCATGCGCCGCCATCACTTCTTCATGTGTTGAATGGATGTTCTGGGAGGATTGATGAGTCATTTGTATACTCCTCGATAAGCTTCAAGGCGTGTTTGGAGGCGTTTTAACGGTGCGCGAATTCGGCTTTTAACAGTGCCAAGTGGTAATCCGGTACGGGTCGCAATTTGACTATGAGAAAGGCCTTCGAAGAAAGACATTTGCAGCATCGACTTAGTGTCGGGTGGCAGGTCGGCAAGGGCTTCATTGACAGCAGCCGCGGCTTCGAGTTGGTCATATTCCTGGTCGACCCCATCGACGGCGTGATCCGCCAATGTCTGCATGATTTCAGGCGAAGTCGGCTGCAGACGATCATGTTTGCGTTTATGGTCGAACCAGCAATTCCGGGTCAGGCGATAGACCCAGGTTGAAAAACTTGCTTTGTCAGGATCAAACCGATCCGCTTTGTGCCAGACTTTCAGCAATGCGTCCTGCACCAGGTCTTCCGCCGTTTCTGAGATTTCGCCGCGATTGACAAGCCAGCCTTTCAAACGCGGGGCATAGTGAACCACCAGCTCGGCCAGTGCACCGCGGTCACGGTCACGCGCGATACGGACCATCAGCTCAGCATCGGCAGCACCGCGCCGCGGTAAGCCCGTTACAGTCGCGAGGTGATCTGACTTGGACGTTGGCATATACGTGATCTCTGACTCTTTCGACGCCTGCATGAAAATCTCCTTGCAGACCAATACGCATCAAAGATCAAAATGGATCACCTTCATCCAATGAAGGCAACCGCACGTATCACTTTCTCCAAATAGGAGTTTCAACTTGGCTGACCCCACATTGACACGCGTCCCATCTGCAAACGACTCTGCGCCGGAAGCAGCGCGTCCCCGCGTTGCTATTATTGGAAGTGGCATATCGGGACTGAGCGCCGCCTGGGCGTTACAATCGCAGTTTGATATTACTGTCTTTGAGGCCGCCGGTCGGATTGGCGGTCACACTAATACCGTCATATTCGACGCGCCGGAGGGGCCTGTTCCGGTTGATACGGGATTCATCGTCTATAATCAGCCGAATTATCCAAACTTGACCGCTCTGCTGAGCTTGTTGGGAGTTGCCTCCAACACCACCCGGATGAATTTCTCGGTCTCGGCGAAGCATCGTAATGTGGAATATGCAAGTCACGGTTTCGCTGGCTTATTTGCCGATTTGCGTAATCTCGTTCGACCGCGATTTTACGCCATGCTCGCTGACATCATGAGATTCTACAAACAAGCGCCGCAATTGGCAGAGGCTGAAGACGATCAGTCTATCGGCGAATTTCTGCGCGAAAATGGGTATGGCGACGCCTTTGTAAAGGATCACCTCCTTCCGATGGCAGCTGCAATCTGGTCCTGCCCCGTTGGCACCATCCTCGAGTTCCCGGCCCGCAGCTTAGCGAAGTTTTTTGTCAATCACGGGCTGGTCGAACTGGGTACACCGTTCGACTGGGCTTCAATCGACGGCGGAAGCGCATCTTACATCCCGCCTCTGATCGAGAGCTTCAAGGACCGGATCAAGACGGACACGCGGGTCATCAGCGCTATGCGCCGGGACGGCAAGGTTCACCTGACAATGGCGGGAGGCGATACCGACGTGTTTGACCACGTCATTCTAGCCTGCCACGCGCCACAATCGGCAAAGATTTTGCAAGACCAGGATGCGCAAGAAAGAACGATCTTGTCGGCGTTTCAGACCCAATCAAATCGTGCCATCTTGCATACTGACTCTCGATTGATGCCAAAACGAAAGCGTGCCTGGGCGGCTTGGAACTACATTTCCGAAGCGGCCGATAATCCGGCGCTCGCCGTCACTTATTGGATGAACCGACTTCAGCGATTGAACACGAGAACCGATTGTTTCGTCACGTTGAATCCGGTGACACCGCCGGCGGCTGACAAAGTCATTGCAGAGTTTGAATATCAACACCCGGTATTCGATGCTGCTGCAACCCAGGCCCAAGCGGATATCTGGGACATCCAGGGCCGCGGCAACATTTGGTATGCGGGTGCATGGCTGGGATATGGATTTCACGAAGACGGTTTGCAGGCCGGGCTAGCGGTTGCCGAAGAAATGTCGAACTGGCAGCGACCCTGGCCATTCGACCGAAGCCAGGAAAGATTGATGCGCCCTGAGCTGCCTGCCCCCAAACCTGCGGTCGCGGCATGAGCCCGATAAGTTTTTATACCGGCGCGGTCGTGCATAGACGATACGGCGCGGCAGCGCACAAGCTACGCTACCGTATCGCCTATGTTCTTTTGGATCTCGATCGATTGGAAGAGGCCAGCAAGGCCTCAAGCTTGTTCGGAATCGAGCGAACTGGATTGCTGAACTTCCGAGCAAAAGATCACGGTGACGGAACGTCGCCAGATCTTGCCTCTTGGGTGCGTGACTATCTGGTTGCCGAGGGTGTCACAAACGAGGCATCACGTATCGAATTGCTGACTTTGCCACGCATGTTCGGGTACGTTTTCAATCCGATTTCGGTATACTTCATTTATGACAATAGCGGTGCTTTGCATCACATTCTGTACCAGGTCACGAACACCTTTTCCGAGCGCCATTTCTATCTGTGCCGCGCCGACCAAGCCGGGCCCATTATTGATCAGACGAGTGAAAAGCGGCTGTACGTTTCTCCGTTCTTTAACGTCGAAGGCGCGTATCGATTTAAAGTTCAACCACCAAACGAGACTGTCGCTCTGACGATTCGATACGATCTCGCGAATGGCGACAAAGGACTGACAGCGACACTCACCGGTTCTCGCCAGCCTGTAACGACTTGGCGGTCGGCTGTTTTACTGGCGCAATTTCCCTTCATGACCTTGGGTGTTGTCGCTGGCATCCATTGGCAAGCCCTAAAACTTTGGCTGAAGGGAGCGAAATATCGATCTCGCACAGCCGCGACTGAATTGAGCAACTCATCCGGAGCACAGCCATGACCCTACCCCTACGCAAACCAGTTCCAGCCGCCACAGGCTCCGACCTGTCCCCATTGATGCAAGCTGCATTTGCGGCACTTGGTGGCACCAAACATTGGACAGGCCATGTTCGAGGCCTCGCGGGCCTTATTCGCCGGACATTCGTCATCGACTCAACCGGGCATTTCGAGGACGACCAATTAAAGTTCTACGAAACGTTGAAATTTGACGACGGCGAAACCAGTCAACGCGAATGGACGATCAGCGAGCGACAAAACGGTCTGCACATTGAAGCAGAATCGGTCGACCTGATCCGGCCGGGCGCGCTCGAAGGCGACGTGCTATCATTTGTCTATCGCCTGAAGCTTGGCAGATTCTCATTACCTTATCACGATATCTTCCGGCCGGGTCCAAACGGCGAGGTTGAAAATACTGGATTTGCGACTTTCCTGGGCCTGCGAGTTATGAAGATCGAAGCCACGGGGCGAACGATTAGATAGGACGGTCATCCCGCAACATTTTCCGCGCCAACCAGAAATAGACTGGTGCCGGAAGGACTGCGTTCAGTTTCAGCAACCACGCAAAACGACGCGGGAAAGCGATTTCAAATCGGCGCGATCGCAGACCTCTGACAATTCGCTCTGCAGCCTTGTCGACCTCCATCAGGAACGGCATCGAAAACTCGTTAAGATCGGTAAGCGGCGTCTTGACGAAACCGGGCGAGATCAGCCGCACATCGATTCCTAAGTCACGCAACTCGACTCTCAACGTTTCAGCCAGTCGCATGATTGCAGATTTGCTTGCGCAATAGCCGCCAGCGCCTGGTAACCCTTTGTAACCGGCAACCGATCCCATCAATACCAACTGACCGTGTCCCTGCGCCCGCAGAATTTCGATGGCAGGAGCAAGACAGTTGAGCGTGCCGATATAATTGATCTGCATTGTCCGGGTATAGTCTTGCAACGAGAAAGATGCGCCATCTGTTGGCGCATGTGTGCCAGCATTCAAGATAATGCGATCCACACGTCCATGGACTTTCACGAACTCAGAAAACGCGGCACTCACCGCTTCCTTGTCGGCAATATCAAACGATAGTGGGTGGGCGCCTGGATAACCTTCGCAGGCCTTTCGCAACCGAGCTTGGTCGCGGCCACATAGTGCCACATCAAATCCTTGTTCCAGGTACAGACGAGCGACCGCTTCTCCAATTCCGCTGGAGCTTCCGGTAATCAATATGTTTTCTTTAGTTTGCATGGAACGTATACGCCCGCGGCCGCGCTTCGGATGAGGTCGCAGGTATCACGTCATCAAATAAATGGATCGTGCGACCATTGCAGTAAAGCCTGGCGTTGCCTTGGGCGACAGAAGATATCTCCGGGCGGACAGTTCGCCCGAATTTGTCCCGCATGCCGTTTAAACCCGCGCCAGCGTTTGATCTGCACAGAGTCAATCTCGGGCAATCGCCGTCCGAGATAGTATCTGCAATACCATTGAAACCAGCCCCTCGGGTCAGGGCCATAAATCCAGCCTTTTTCCTTCCAGACAGATAATGGCTGACGACTCTTTACGCCGAAATAGTTATTCTCGACGTCCGCCTGTTCACCAATTTTCGCGCCTTCAAACCAGTTTGCCGGATACTCATCCCTACAATCGTTACAGTATTTTCCTTCGAACACGCCCAGTGAGAGCATTTCCGGCGGCGTGAAGTGTGGTTCGAACCCATCCGCAAACTGCGCCCCTGTCGGCGCAGTCAGGACGTACGAGTACCCTGATTGCATTTTGTCTTCGACGGAAATTGTACGCTCCATCGTCAAATACTCCTATCTTTGTCATAGGCGCGATGAGCGCGTCTGAATAAATCGAAACGGGTACGAACCCCATCGATCTTTAGATGAGCTGGGGTGAGAAATCGTAGATTCAAACTGCGAATTCGTCTTAGGCACGCTTTTGAGATGCAGTTCGGCAAGCGAAGGCGTAACACCCGTGCAGACCATCGGCGCCGGATAAGGATCTTGGAAAAACGCGAACAGGTGAGAAGTTCATAATCGCCTGAATATGGGCCTCTTCGCCATCGACGAAAAATCCAATCTGCATTGCAAACCACCCTCAGGTCTAAAGACCCTCGAAGAGGGCGGTCGAGACGTACCGTTCAGCAAAAGACGGAATAATGACGACGACAGTTTTACCCTTCATCTCGGGCATTTTCGCCACGTGCAGTCCGGCTGTGAGTGCCGCCCCTGACGAAATGCCGACCGGGATTCCTTCAGTTTTTGCTAATCTGCGTGACATTGCCAGTGCGCCTTCGTTGGAGACTGGGATGGCCGCATCCATCAGCGATGTGTCCATATTATCAGGAACGAAGCCAGCACCGATGCCCTGAATCATGTGCGGCCCAGGATCGCCGCCTGACAAGACAGAGCTATCTTCTGGCTCAACCGCAAACATTTTGAGGCTTGGCTTCTTGGCTTTCAGGACGCGAGCACATCCGGTGAATGTTCCCCCCGTCCCGATCCCGGCGACAACAGCGTCAACCTCGCCGCCTGTATCGCGCCAGATCTCTTCAGCAGTTGTCGCTTCGTGTATCGCAGGATTAGCCGGGTTTTCAAACTGACTGGGCATAAC
>CAYGUD010000072.1:0-2339 GCA_964352865.1 uncultured Hyphomonas sp. | reverse complement strand
GCATAACAGCACCATCAATGCTCGCGAGGAGTTCGGCGGCTTTGTTCAGCGTTCCCGTGATGCCTTCTTCTTTTGGCGTCAATACGAGTTCCGCGCCAAGAATGGCGAGCATTTTCCGACGTTCGATCGACATCGAGTCAGGCATTGTCAGTATCAATCGATAGCCTCGCGATGCAGCAACAAAGGCCAATCCAATTCCGGTGTTTCCGGACGTTGGCTCGACCAAAACCGTGCCTGGTTTGATCGTTCCGTTTTGCTCGAGCGCGGTGATCATGCCGATTGCAATGCGATCCTTTACGCTTGCCAGCGGATTGAAAAACTCAAGCTTAAGCAGGAGGTCAGCTTCGAGCCCTTCTTCGGCAGCCAATCTCGGGACCCGCACAATCGGTGTGTTTCCAACCGTCTCCAGGATCGATCCATAAATACGGCCTCGTCCTGCCTCATCCAATTCAACGCCGTTATAGTCTCTGGTGTCAGCCATTTAGGAGTCCTCCCTGAACTTTCATCACCCCTAACAGCCCCGGCAGAAAATGTCTCTGTTGCGAAAACGGACAAACACCATTCGCGCGCGCAATCCCGTCATTGTTGCAGAGCTTGTTCCAGCACGCTGGTAAATGTGGCTGGCTGGTCGAGCATGATGAAATGCAGCGCGCCATCGATAGGCACTACGACACCGTTCTCTAGCGGCGCATATAGATCTTCATAGAACGCATCGATTGCCAACATGTTCGGGATCTCATCGTCTCGCGCATAGATAACCGTTGTCGGGATGTTGATCGCGGCAATGTCCGCTCTCAAGTCAGTGACCAGAACCTCTGACATTGCCTGAGCTATCACTGCGCGGTCGCTATCAATGGACCAAGTCAGCGCTTTCTGGAGATCGTCTTCGCCCTTCACCAACGCCCCGAGCGCTTCGGCTTGTCGAGCCGCAAACACGTCGTCCGATTGAGCCAGAAGAGCAGCCTTCATGATCGCGGCAACCGGCGCGATACTATCTGAAGTCGCCTGAACATCCATCAACACAGAAAAAAACGGCAGCACATCGACGATGACGATGCGATCTAACTTGGCTTCGGGGTCAAGCGCCGCTTTAAGGGTCACGACCCCACCGAGCGAGTGACCAACGATGGCAGGCGCCTGGTCCAGGCTTCTGGAGTAAGAGGCCAGACCTGCTGCAAGATCATCCAGGATGTCTGAATTATCGTCATTCCCGCGCGCAGGTGCGCCGGCAAAACCGCTGACTTGCACCACGTGGAACCGATAACGGTCGTTCAGGGCAGCGACTGTATCATCCCAAACTGCCGCACTGGATGCCAGGCCTGGCATCAGAATGACATCTGGCCCCGCCCCCGAAACAGACACCGTGAAATAAGGGCTCTCAAAAGGCACTGGGCGGGTGTCCTCCACGTCCGTGACAACCGGCTGACCACATCCCGCAGCAAAGAAAAAGGCGAACACAAATATCGCTTTTGACATCCACTTCATTTAGTTCACCTGCGCAGCACGAGCTGCGTCCCGCTCATAAGTCCGCGCCGACATAATCAGTGCGAACACGCTGAGTAAATTGAGCGTCAACATAATTTCCAGGGCGGATTTGAGAGGCATGCTTTCTCCTGACGCGGCGAAATGGTCACTTAGCCAACCCACAATGGTCGGGCCACCGCCAATTCCGATCAGAGTTAGACAAAACAACATGAATGCCGAAGCGAAGGCGCGCATTCTGAGCCCGACTAATTCCTGCGATGCGGTGTAGGCAATGCTCGCATAGATCAATCCGATAAAGCTTGGGATCAGGTTCCAGGCATAGGCCATATTGATCGATTTTGCCTGTAGGAACAGCCACGCAAATGGCAGCGCCAACGCCGCGCAAATGGCAATCATCAGGGGACGCCATGCCAGGCTTCGTGCAGATAACCGGTCGCAAATTCGGCCCAGCAAGATGGCACCAACGCTACCCACCCCGCCAATCAGCAAGCCAAGCGGAATCGCAATATTGGCGGGGCCAACATCATAGGCGCGCTGCAAGTGGCTAGGGGTCCAAGCGAGAAAGGCGTTGGCTGAAATACAAATCAAGCAACACCCCGCAAGCAGCCAAAGGAACGAGGATTGTCCGCCAATAAACCCAAGCGTCTCTGTCAGACTTGAGGCGGGCGCTTCGCTGCTTCTTTGTTCAATCGCCCCTCGCTGAGGTTCGCGGATCGACCAACGCACCAGCACCGCGAGTAAGAGTCCCGGAATGCCCGCGACAAAGAAAGCGACCCGCCACCCGAACGCTTGATAAACGTATCCGCCGATCGCAAACCCGGCGAGAATTCCCAGGCCAATCCCGGATGTGTAAA
>CAYGUD010000071.1:0-9016 GCA_964352865.1 uncultured Hyphomonas sp. | reverse complement strand
TTGTCAATGCACACAAAGAAGTTGTCATCGAAGGCGGCAAAGACGATGCCACACGCAAATGGTCCGGCGCCGTCCTTGAGCCACTGACCGCAGCCATTCCGGAAATGATTGGCGGCTCTGCCGATCTCACGGGCTCTAACAATACCAAAACCAGCCAAACCGCCCCGCTATCCTCGGCCAACTGGGCCGGACGTTATGTCCATTACGGCATTCGTGAGCATGCCATGGCCGCCGCGATGAATGGCATGGCGCTGCATGGCGGTGTGATCCCTTATTCCGGAACATTCCTGGTCTTCGCTGATTATTCCCGCGGCGCCATTCGTCTCGGAGCATTGATGGGCGAGCGCGTCATTCATGTCATGACGCATGACTCAATTGGCCTCGGCGAGGATGGTCCAACACACCAGCCCGTCGAGCACGTCGCGTCACTGCGCGCGATGCCGAATATGACGGTCTATCGTCCTTGCGACGGCGTCGAAACCGCCGAGTGTTGGGAGTTGGCGCTGCGCAATTCGACAGGTCCAAGCACCATGGCGCTGACCCGCCAGAAAGTAAAATCTGCGCGCACAGTCCACACCAATGAGAACTTGTCTGCCAAAGGTGGGTATGTCCTATCGGACGCGGCTGATGCGAAAGCAGTTTTAATCGCCACCGGTTCTGAAGTCGAAATCGCCATGGCGGCGCAATCAGCATTGGCTGAAAATGGTGTCGCAGTTCGTGTTGTCTCGATGCCGAGTATGGATCTTTTCGAGCAGCAATCAGAGGCCTATCAAACCGAAACTCTTGGCGGCGATCTGCCACGCATCGCTGTAGAAGCCGGTGTACGGTTCGGATGGGATCGCTGGATCGGCCATGATGGCGGCTTTGTCGGGATGTCGTCCTTCGGGGCTTCAGCGCCGTATCAGGATCTCTACAATCATTTCAACATCACGGCAGAAGCCGTGGTCGCGGAAGTTGAAAAACGGATCTGAAACTAAGGTTTCGGGATGCCGGGCAAGAGCCGATTCGGTAATACACAAACCGCGATCTGATCAGTTCTACGCGAGTCTGGTAAGTCCGGGTTGGCCAGATAGGCAGTCAAACTGGCCCGCGCAGTCGCATCAAATTCGGCGCTGGATAGGTTCGTTTCGATACGTCCAAGCGTCCGACGCCCATGACATCTGTTGAGATCTACGTATCTGAAATCATTGTCCTTGGCGGCGCGTGCTTTGCGCAAGGCGAGACGCATTCGGTCCTGTGAGAAACTCAGTGTCGCCGGCCAGCCTGGCCCATAAGGAACAGCGACCCAGGCGGCGCGGGTTCCGGAATTTTGATCGGCCTCCGAGAAATAGAGCTGATAAAGCATGCCATCTTGCAGCGGTTCGACGGATACCGAGACCATAGGATGGCGCTCCAGCCGCGTCCGCCACTGCTCGACGATTTGATCACGCAGACGCCAGGTGGCTTTAGCATTTCCGGTCTTGTGGAATGCGGACATGGCGTAGAAGTTGGAGAGCATGTCCGTCATTCGCCCAGCATTGGCAAAATGGGCGCTCGCAGCTTCTGCGTCTTGCATGTCCACGGCAGCAATACCCGCAACTCGGCTGGCTTCAGAAAATTCTGGCCGGGTCGGACAGGCATTGAGAAAGGCTTCAGTGACGGATCGGACATTGGCCGGCGATTGCTCTGTGGCCGAGTCGTGAAGCGCCAATTGCCATTGCGTCGCATCGTGCATCGTGCAGCTTTGTGCGCTTGCAGATGGCAGAGTCATAAAGGCTGCAAAAGTGGTGACGCCCGCAGCAATGACTGCTCCAATATAGCGCCGTGTTCGTTTCGATAAGTATCTGTTTCCGTGCATAGTGAGCCGGTTTGCAAGTCGGGTGCCGTTTATCCCGCCAGCACGCGCTCAATCGCCCAGAAGGCCCCCACAAAGCCTATGATTGCGCATCCAGGCCAGACAATTGCACGCCTGTAGAGCGTTTCGGACACCGCCCTTTTGAGCGGCCACAAGAGCAATGCTGCCAACGCAATGACACTCAACTGACCGATTTCGACACCGACATTGAAACCGATTAGGGCGCTCCAGAACTGGCCTTGTGGCAACCCGAGCGATCCGAAAAAACCCGCAAATCCCATGCCGTGGATCAAGCCAAAGGCAAACACCACGAAAGGGCGCCAGCGCGTCATATCCCTGAACACGATATTTTCGATGGCCACGAATGCGATGGTTGCTGCAATCAGCGGCTCAACAATGTTTGCCGGCGGGGCAAACACGCCCGATGCGACCAATCCCAGAGTGATCGTGTGCGCGATCGTGAAGGCAGAGATCTGAATCAGAAGCGGCCGCCATCGACGACTTGAGAAGAAGATCGCGAGCACGAACAGGATATGGTCGAGGCCGCCCGGCAAAATGTGCTGCACGCCGATTTTTATGTATAGCCCAAGCGTTTCAATCGCAGGGCGTTCGAAATCTATGGTTTCAGTCCTGGTGAAGTTCGGGCCTGGATTGGGCGCGTCAGCGGCGCGATCCAAGTCCTGCAAAGCGCGGCAAAGAGCCGGGTCCATGCCGCCATCACCGGTGCAGAATTCATCCTCGGGATGCGCCTGCGCGGTTTGTGTGTGCACCAGACCGAACGCCAGACAAAGGAGTGCAATACGCAACCAGGTCATCGCCCTACTACCTCTGCCGGGGGCTTGCGATGGAGTCGTGCTCGCCATGATCGTGATCATCATCAACGTGCACATGTCCGTGGCCAACATGATCATGGTCATGGCCAGGAATTGGCGCGAAAAGCAGGCTGACGGCAATCACCACACCAGCAGACAGGGCCACAAGACCGCGTGTGGGTTCGACGTCCTTCAAAGGCGCCATAAGAGGCCCCGTCGCCACAAAGAGCAGCAAGCCTGCAGATAATGCGAACAGACTGCCAAGTATCTCTTCGCCAAGACCGAACATAAACGGGCCCGAAACGAGAACGCCGAAAGGTGTGGTGGCAGCAGCAGCGAGAAAAGCCCAGAAAAAAGCTGAACGATTGCTCACACCATGGCGGCGCAGAATGGCAAACGCGATCACACCTTCCGGGAACTCATGCAGGATCAATCCAACAGCAGCGAAAACGCCAGCCGTAAAACTCGCTGCGAATGTGACGGAGTAGACGATCCCATCAATAAAGGAATGACTGGCAATGGCCAGGATGGGCGTGATTGCTTCGCTGGGAAGTTTTGAATCTTCGCGCTCGGGGAAAAATGTTCTGATCAGATAGTGCAATAGCAGACCCGAAAAGAATCCAATCGTCAGCCAGATCGGAGCGGAGTCTGAAAGCGCGAAAGCCTCTGGCACAATGTGAAGGAATGCCATGGCCGTGAGCATACCTGCGGCCGCAAGTCCGAACAAATTTGCATAGCGCATGCTCCAATCGCTGCGCAGAGCAACGGCGAGCAGGCCCAACGTGGTCACGAAGGCCGCGATCAAACCGAAAAAGAGAGGTGCTTGCAAAGCTTCGAACATGGAAGAAATTTACGTTGGCGCGTAGCCAGTTTGCCCTATTTGAGTGTACAGGATGTTATAGTATCTCAATTCAGTTCCGGCGAGGTAGTCCTCGCATCTCGTGCTGTCAAACAAAAGCTGGAGTCTCTCATGTCTCGCACTTCTCTATTTCTCGCTGCCAGTTTTCTGGTACTTGCGGCCTGTCAACCGGCCGCCGAACCGTCCGATGATTTGGTTGCCGAGACGCCGCCAACCGTTGTTGAAGAGGTCGTCGTGGAGACCGTGGAGGCTGATTCCGTAGCGGATGAGCATTCTGATCACAATGAAGATCACGATGAGCACGATGAACATGACCACGACGAAGATCATGCGGAAGACGATGAACATCATGATCATGCTGGCGGCGAAGCGCATGTGCATGGTTTGTCAGATCTCGCCATCAGTATCGATGCGACCACAGTCAGCGTCAGCTTGGAAGGAGCCTTGGCGAATTTCGATCTCGATGAGAGCCTGCGGACACTTGATGACGCGACCCCTTATACAGACGGAATTGTCGACTTGGTCGGCGGCGAGTGTACGCGCGAGACAAGCGATGTCGGCATACGCGCGATCGGTGACCACGGGAATTTGACAGTCGACCTGGTCTATTCCTGTGCCGCAATTGATGGACTAAGCGCCATCAATGTCACAGCGTTCAGCGCCTTTGAGGGCTTCGAAGAAGTGAATGCGGTGATCCTGACGGAAACGGGTCAGACGGCCAGCACCTTGACCGCGAGCAATACCCGCCTAGACCTCCGCTAGATGACTGCACCGACTATTCGCCTCTCTGACCTGCGTTTTGCATGGCCGGGCCAGCCGCTTTTGCTCAACATTGATGCATTTGAACTGGCGCCGGGTGAGCGGCTGTTTCTGCGCGGTCCCAGTGGCTCAGGCAAATCGACACTTCTTGGCCTCATCGCCGGTGTGCTCGAAACGGATACCGGCGAGATTGACGTTCTCGGCGAAGACATGACAAGGCTCTCTGGCAGTCAGCGGGATCGCATTCGCGCAGATCATCTCGGCGTGATTTTTCAGATGTTCAATCTGGTTCCATATCTGTCCGTCGTGCAGAATGTCGTGCTGCCATGCCGGTTTTCAAAGCGTCGTCTGAACGAAGCAAAATCCGCGGGCGGCGCTGAAGCAGAGGCCGTTCGACTATTGTCGCGGCTCGGGTTGCAGGACGCGGATATATTGACGCGAAAAGTAACCGAATTGTCGGTTGGCCAACAACAACGCGTTGCCGCAGCGCGCGCTTTGATTGGCAATCCGTCTCTCGTCATTGCGGATGAACCCACTTCCGCACTGGATGCGGATAGCCGCGACCGCTTCATCGAGTTACTGAGTGAAGAGGCGCAGAAAACCGGCGCGACTTTGCTATTTGTCAGTCATGATGGCGGGCTGGCGCCGCTGTTCGACCGGGCTGTAGATCTGGGCGAGATCAATCAGGCCGCCAAGACCGGGAGAGCGACGGTATGAGTGTTTCAATCCTCGGTCTCGCCTGGCGCAGTTTGATGAATCGCAAAGTTTCGGCGTCACTGACCGTCATCGCGATTGCGCTGTCTGTGGCATTGTTTCTTGGCGTTGAGAAAGCTCGAAATGCAGCCAAGTCGGGTTTTGACAATACGATCTCAGGCACTGAACTGATTGTCGGCGCGCCGTCGGGCCAGATCAACTTGTTGCTCTATTCAGTGTTCCGGCTTGGCAATGCGACAGCCGAAATATCCTGGCCGACTTATGAAGACATCGCGGCGCGCAATGACGTTGCCTGGGCGGTGCCTATCTCGCTTGGCGATAGCCATCGTGGGTACCGCGTTTTGGGAACATCGATCGCTTATTTCGATCACTATAAATATGGTCAGAAACAATCGCTGGAATTCTCGCAAGGCGCGCCTTTTGACGATCTGTTCGATACCGTAATTGGCGCTGACATTGCGAAACAGCTGGGGTACGAGATTGGCACACCGCTCGTGCTCACGCATGGTCTTGGGGCAGGTGGACTGTCCGATCATGACAATCGACCATTCCGGGTCGTCGGGGTTTTAAGACCGACTGGAACACCCGTTGATCAGACGATCCATATTTCGCTCGAAGCGATGACTGCCATCCATGTCGGGTGGGAGACCGGAGGACGAAATCCACTCGCAGATTCTATCACGGAAGAAACGATCCGCGGGTTTGATCTGACACCGAAAACAGTGACCGCGGTTTTTGTCGGTCTCAAGAACCGCGCGACTGTGCTGCGGACGCGGCGCGATCTGAACACCAATATGTCTGAGCCGCTATTGGCGATTATTCCTGGGCAAGCCCTTGCCGAGTTGTGGCAGGTTATGGGAACGGCCGAACGCGTTTTGCTCGCCGTTTCCGCCTTTGTCATAGCGGTCGGGCTTGTGTCGATACTGACCAGCATCCTGACCAGTTTGAACGAACGTCGCAGAGAGATGTCGATCCTGCGAGCGACCGGGGCCCGACCCGGGCATATTTTCGCATTATTGATTGTCGAAGCTGCTGTACTCGGTCTTATCGGCGCCGTTCTGGGCGCAATACTGATCCAAATCATATTTGCCATCGCAGCGCCAATTCTGTCGGCTCAATATGGCGTCGCCTTGATTGGCACCGGTCCCGGCCTGGTCGATGTTTATACGATCGCCGCCGTCACAATTGCAGCAACTTTCCTGGGTATCTGGCCGGCTATGACAGCGCTTCGCCGCTCGCTCGCAGATGGACTGACCGTCAAAGTCTGATCACAAGCGCGCTAGAGGCCTAGTCGAAAGCGCAGATCGCAACTAGGTAGAGAGTATGATGAAACAGATCCTGATTACGTCCGCCGCGATTGGCGCATTGGTCGCCTGCGGCCAAGTGGGCACCGCCGACACCCAGGCTGCCGAAGCGCAGACCGTGCAAACTGATACAGAACCGCAAGTCGGTGATCGCATTCCAGAACCCGATCTCGAGGATAGCAATCGCCTCGCAGCGGCGGGCGCAGCTGCCAATGAGATGATGTCGCAAGGCGTCAGAGAGATTGGCTGGGAAGAATTGATGCCAGAGGGTGAAGAAGAGCGCCTGGCGCAGCTTTATCAGCAACAAATGTCGATGCTTTATTCGGGTGGTCCCATCGCTGAAGGGTCGGCAGGCGATCAGATGATTCAGATCGGCACATTCAACACCGTCAAAGAACTCAACGAAACCAAAGTTCGTATCCCAGGTTATACTGTCCCATTCGAGTTCGGGGCGAATGCCGAGATCACCGAATTTCTACTCGTACCCTATTACGGCGCTTGTCTGCATGCACCGCCTCCGCCCCCCAACCAAACGGTATTTGCGATGACAGAAGAACCGATCAAACTGCGCAATCTGGCGCAGGCTGTTTGGATCGAAGGCACGATGTTCACACAGACACAAGAGTCTGAACTGGCAGATGCCGCTTATACGATTCGTGTCGACAAGGTTGAAACTTACGAATACTAGGCGCGGCTGCCTGCCTCATGGCCGGATCTATGTTTCCGCCCTATCTGTGATCGGTCAGTTTTGAAAAGGGTCCGGATATGGCCAGCGCACTTACAATCGGACTTTATGTTGCAATCGGTATTCTGGTTGTGGTTCTGGCGATGGGCCTGATAAATCTGACTCGAACAGATGATCAGCAACGCAGTCGCTCCAATCAGCTCATGCGTGTTCGGGTGATGGTTCAAGCTGTCGCCATCGCAATTCTGGTCTTGCTGGGAATTGTTCTCGGCTCGATCAAGATTTTCTAAGGCTGGTCATGGTTAAGCTCGACAAGATTTACACGCGCACCGGCGATCGTGGCAAAACGCGGCTATCGACAGGCGAACCCGTTGATAAATGGCACCCACGCGTCACCGCGTATGGCACTGTCGATGAAACCAATGCCGCGCTCGGCGTCGCCGCGCTGCATGCGTCTGGCGAAATGCTGACTGCGCTGCGGCGGATCCAAAACGATCTTTTCGATCTGGGGGCAGATCTCGCGACGCCGGATCGCGGCAAGAAACTCGACTGGGAACCTCTGCGTATTGTCAAAACACAAGTTGATCGGCTTGAGACTGAAATCGACGTGATGAATGAGAACATTGCGCCGCTGGACAGTTTCATTCTGCCAGGCGGCAGCCCGCTTGCGGCGCAGCTGCATGTCGCCCGAACTTTGTGCCGGCGTGCAGAGCGTCAAATTGCGGAACTGTCCGTGGCTGAAGACGAAATTGTCAGCGCCGAAGCCCTGGCATTCGCCAATCGTCTGTCGGACTGGCTGTTCGTCGCGGGCCGCGTCGCCAATAATCAAGGCGCAGATGATGTCAAATGGGTCCCTGGTGCCAATCGCTAGCCGCTATTGAAGTGGCCGTGGATCCGTTCGGCCAATGCGGCTGAAACCCCGTCGACTTCTTTCAAATCAGCGAGTTTGGCCACCGCCACGCCTTTGGCAGACCCGAAATATTGCAACAAGGCCTTCTTTCGTGACGGGCCAATCCCGTCAATTTCATCGAGCGGATTTTTCTTGATATCAGCGCTGCGCTTCGCCCGGTGAGCGCCAATCGCCCAACGGTGGGCCTCGTCACGAAGGCGCTGCAGATAGTACAGAACAGGCGCGTTTTCCGGCAATCTAAACGGCGCGCGACCGGGTTGGAAAAACTGTTCGCGTCCGGCATTGCGTTCCACGCCTTTGGCGATCGAGACCAGATTCACATCTGAAGGCGACAGGCCAAGATCGCCAATCGCTTCAATCACACTGCTGAGCTGACCGAGGCCGCCATCTATCAATACCAGATCGGGCCATGTTGTATCATCGCCGTCTTCGCGATCTTTCAGGGCGCGGGCGAACCGACGGCGCATGACTTCGCGCATCATCCCGTAATCGTCTCCAGGCTCGATGTTCTCATCCTTGATGTTGAATTTGCGATATTGGCCTTTTTCAAATCCATCGGGTCCCGCAACGACCATGCCGCCGACCATATTGGATCCCTGAATATGTGAGTTATCATAGACTTCGATGCGCTGCGGTGGGTCTTCCAAATCGAAAGCCTTGGCGACTTCCTTTAACAGTCGCGTCTGGCTAGCGGTTTCAGCCAGTTTCCGACTGAGCGCTTCAGCGGCATTGCGAGTGGCTTGTTCGACCAAGCCGCGCTTCTCGCCGCGCTGCGGCGTGCGGATCTCGACTTTACGATCTGCCTTGATCGCCAGCGCATCCGAAATCAATGCAGCATCTAACGGGTTTTCATTGGTCAGGATCAAGCGCGGCGGTGGACGCTTGTCATAGAATTGAACGATAAAGGCTGACAGAATATCCGCTTCTTCCTCGCCTTTTTCGTGGCGCGGAAAATGGATGGTCGCGCCCCAATTCTGTCCGGCGCGTATGAAGAAAACCTGCACCGCCGATAGTCCGCCTTCCATAGCGATTGAGAAGATATCTGCTTCTTCAATACCATCTGGATTGATGTCTTGTTGCGCGCGAACATGGGCAATGGCGCGGATGCGGTCTCTCAAACTCGCGGCCCGTTCAAATTC
>CAYGUD010000070.1:0-9117 GCA_964352865.1 uncultured Hyphomonas sp. | reverse complement strand
CTGCTGCTCGCGCAGCGTATCGAGCGACAAATATTGAAACAGACCCAACTGCCATGCGCCCACCATCACAGCGATAATCAGGTAAATCGGCCAGAGCTTGATCCAGATCGGGCTTTGTTTCTTTTCGACCGTGTCGGTCATGGTCTTTGTCCTTCTTACTGCGCTCGCGCGTCTATTCGACGTCGTTGAGCGTCCAGTCATATTCGTGTTTCGAAATTCTGCGGTTAGCTTCAATCTGCGCCGCCAGTTCAGGCTCGGCAAATTTCAGCAAGTGATCGATGACCCCGTCATTCGACCCGCCAAAGTCTTCCCGGAACCACTTATAAATGGTCGATACTTGCAGCGTGCCATTTCGCCTTATGGTCACCCCGCGCGGATCATTCACATATTCAGCCGCAGCACGATCAAGTTCTGAGTCCAGAGTGGCCCCAAACCAGGCCTCATCCTGCAGGTTCGGGCAGCTGAACGCGGCGCAGTTGACGGCATAGTGGACGCGTGGATCATCGAAATCGACGCGCAAAATCTCATGTTCGATATGATCAAGCGAAACCTCTTCGCCATTGATCACAGTGAAAACCCGCTTCCACGGCCCGACCAGATAGCCTGAGCGGATCGTCTTAATCGGGTAACGCCCGACAATGTGCTGCACTGTCAAAGCATTATAGATGTTCGAATAGGCTGCGAATTGTTCTGTCTCTTCCAGGGCTTCAACATCGAAGTCGGCGAAGCTTTCCAGGTAGGCATCAAGCTTGGCGCTGTCATCAGCATTCGCCTGAAGCGCGCCATAATCGAACCGGTTCACGCCGTCATCATAAGCCACGACATAGGTGCCAAGAATATCATCCCATGGCTGATGCAACGCAGTGTCGTCGGCAGCAGCAGATCCAGCAGCAATCGTCATTGTGATAGCTCCAGCAGTCAAAAGCGTGCGTAGCACAGAATAAGCGTCCTTTCTAAACTTTGTTCGAGCAGGATATATTCAGCGCTCTGCTAACTTGCACGACACAGTGTGGTCGCGATGTATCACTGATCCGTGAACGGGATTTGCGAGGTGCAATCGGCCTGTAAATCGTGCGGGATTTCTCTTGACCTGACGGGTCTGCGCACGTAATAGCCGCGCTTTCGAGATTAACACACCTATTTGAGGCGAGACGCCGATGAAACGTACATTCCAGCCTAGCCGCATCAAGCGCGCCCGTACACACGGCTTCCGCCTACGCATGGCGACCAAGAATGGCCGCAAAGTTCTGGCCCGCCGCCGTGCGAAGGGTCGCAAGGAATTGTCTGCTTAAAGACATGTCCGCCGGGGAACACTCCCATGGCCAATAAAGATGTATCTGATACTGGGGTCGTTCGATTAAAGAACCGGCCCCAGTTTCTTTTTGTCCGGGGCGGCACTTCGGAACGGCGCAGAAGTCTGGTCCTGCAGGCCCGCCGCCGCAAAGGGTCGACTATTATAGGCGCCGGATTCACAGCGACAAAAAAAATTGGCAATGCAATTATTCGCAACCGCGCCAAGCGTCGTCTGCGCGAGGCCGCCCGGCAGTTACTGCCCCTTCACGGCGAGGTCGGGACTGACTATGTCTTTATCGCGCGTATGGAGACTGCGACTATTGGCTGGCAGCGGCTGCTTGACGATATGGAAAGCGCACTGATAAGCCACGCGCAGCAAATCTCAGGGGGGACAGGACACACCTGACCCCGCTTTTTTTATTTCAGGATACACTCTGACTATGTTGCCCAATCAACAAAACGGTATGGACCCTCAGGACCAGCGCAATTTCATTATCGCCATGGCGCTGATGATTGTCTTTGTGTTCGGCTATCAATATTTTGTCCTCGAACCGCAAGCAAAACGGGCGAATGAAGCGCGTGAGGCTGCGCAGGCGGCTCAAATCGAAGAGGGCGTCATCGCCCCGATTGGAACTGCAGAAGCGCCGCTTGCTGAGGTCGTGACGACCGTCGACGAGGCGCTGGTCGAATCGGCCCGGATGAGTTTCGATGCCCCCCGTGTTGATGGCTCAATCAACCTGACAGGCGCCGTGATCGACGATCTCAACTTGAAAGATCATTATCGCACGGTCGCCAAGACCGAAGAATTGCGCCTGTTGCGGCCCGCCAATGCGCCGAACGGCTACACCGTTGGCTGGAACTGGTTTGAAGGTCGTGATGCGCTTGCCGGAAATAGTGATACCTGGTCAGCGACCGAATCTGAGTTTGGCGGCGACAATTCCGGCACGCTCGTCCTGGAAAAGGACGGCATCCGCATTGAGCGCACAATCTCCGTCGATGACAATTACATGTTCACCTTTACCGACACCGTGACCAATCTCGGAACGGAAGCGCGGACGCTTATCCCAATCGGGACCGTGCGCCGCTTTGGCGAGTGGAAAGAGTTTATCGATGCGACAGACCCTGGCTCATCGAAAAAAGTCGGCTTTGCGCACCAGGGCTTGATGGGCAGTTTCGACTCGGCCCTGACCTGGCGCAATTACAAGAACGTGATGAAGGGCAAAGGCATCAAGAAAGCCGAAGACGGCATTCGTATCGCCGAAACTGGCGGGTGGCTTGGCCTTACCGACATGTATTGGATGGCGGCTCTGGTGCCTGAACAAGGCGAAGGCTTCCGGGCGCGGGTGCGCAGCATCGACAATCAATTGGAAGTCCTGGTTCAGGCGGCGTCTATGGAACTCGCCGCAGGTGAATCCAAGACAATGGCCAATCAGATTTTTGCGGGCGCTAAGGAATATGAAGTCGTCAACATGTATCAGGACGCCGGCGTTCCACGCTTTGGCGATGCAATCGACTGGGGCAATATGCTCTACTATCTGACCAAGGGCCTGTTCTTTGTTCTGGATTGGCTGAAAGGCATTGTCGGCTCTTTCGGCTGGGCGATTATGGGCCTCGTGGTGCTGGTCAAGCTGCCGCTCGTACCGCTTTACAATCAGAGCTACAAATCCATGGCCAAAATGAAAAAACTGGCCGAGCCGATGAAGGAAATCCAGGAACGGTTCAAAGCCGATCCGCAGCGACGTCAACAGGAAGTGATGAAACTGTACCAGCGTGAGAAAGCCAATCCGCTGGCAGGGTGTATCCCCATCCTGTTCACCATTCCGATCTTTATCGCGCTGTACAAGACGCTCTATGTGACCATTGAAATGCGCCACACGCCGTTCTGGTTCATCACTGACCTGTCGGCGCCGGACCCCACGGCGATCGGCAATTTGTTTGGGCTCCTGCCCTGGGCTGCGGCTGATGTGAAAGCGATTCCGATCCTCGGCTTCGTGATCGGCATCGGCATCCTGCCGATCCTCTACGGCGTGACGATGGCGGGCATTCAGTCACTGTCGCCTCCGCCGCCGGATCCAACCCAGCGGACCATCATGATGGCGCTGCCCTTCGTGTTTATGTTCGTGTTTGGCGGCTTTGCGGCTGGCCTGGTCCTGTACTGGGTGTGGTCAAACATTCTGTCGCTCGGACAGCAATATTTCATCATGCGCCGGAACGGGGTTGAGACCCAGGTCGACAAGCTGATTAAGCGATTACTTGGGCGGGGCTCTTCCACCCCGGTTGAGTAGATGTCGGTTGCATCGACATTCTCTGATGAGGCGCTGGAAGCAGGGCGCAAGCTCTGCATGGGACCTGTGGAATTTGTCCTCGGCGCCGCCAGCCTGACACAATTGCCAGAAGGCAATCGGCCGGAGATCGCATTTGCCGGTCGGTCAAATGTTGGCAAATCGTCGCTGATCAACGCCATTCTCAATCGCAAGAGCCTTGCGCGCTCATCGGCAGAGCCGGGCAAGACCCGTGAGCTGAACTATTTCAATGTTGGCGAAGGCGCATTCTGGCTCGTCGATCTGCCAGGCTTTGGTTATGCAAAGGTTTCCCGGGATCAGCAGGCAAAATGGGTCCAGGTGACCAAACGCTATTTGCGCGGCCGGGCCAATTTGCGGCGCGTCTTCTTGCTGGTCGATAGCCGCCGCGGCCTTATGGATACCGATATCGAGACCATGCAAATGCTCGACACGGCGGCGGTGAATTATCAAATCGTGCTGACCAAAGTCGACAAGATCAAAAAGACCGAACTTGAAGCAATCACGGCCAAAATTGAAGCAGCGTTAAAAAAGCACCCGGCCGCGCATCCAATTCCGCGCCCCACATCTGCTGAAAAGGGTTATGGTATCCCGGATATCCGCGCCGAAATTGGCCAATTGGTGGAGAGTTAAATGTCGATTACAATTCAAAGCGCTGATCTGGACAGTCCGGAATTCGCCGCTTTGATCGACACGCATGCCGAGCTGATGCTCTCACTTTCGCCGCCGGGCAGTTGTCACTTCCTGCCAATGGATGGCTTGCGGACACCGGATGTCACAGTCTGGGAAATGCGCGATGACGGCGTGCTGGTCGGCTGCGGCGCCTTGCAAGAACTATCGGCAACACATGGCGAGATAAAATCCATGCATATGCGCAGCCAGCGCCGCGGCAGCGGCCTCGGCCGCAAAATGCTGGATCATATCCTCAGTGAAGCCAGAGCCAGGGGCTATACCCGCCTTAGTCTTGAAACCGGCAGCATGGACGGGTTCAAGCCGTCGCGGACACTGTATCAGAGCTGCGGCTTCGAGGTCTGCTCGCCATTTGGGGCCTATGTCGAGGACCCCAATAGCGTGTTTATGAGCCGGACACTCTAGAAGCCCATTCCTTCCTGGCTCAAATCCGGTTAAGAGCCATCGCCATGACTGAAACGCCGCTCCAAACCGCGCAACTTACCGCTGAAACCCTGTCTGAGGCGCTGCCTTATATTCAGCGCTATGCGGGCCGCACCATTGTGATCAAATATGGCGGCCACGCAATGGTCGATGAAGCGCTGTCGGAAGCGTTTGCGCGCGATGTGGTGCTGCTCAAGCATCTCGGGGCCAATCCTGTGATTGTACATGGCGGCGGACCCCAAATCGCCAATCTGCTCGAACGCCTCGGCATCCAATCTGAGTTTAGCGATGGATTGCGTGTCACAGATGACGCGACAATGGAAGCCGTCGAGATGGTCCTGTCCGGCCCGATCAACAAATCTATCGTCCGCGCAATTAACGCGGCTGGCGGAAAAGCGGTCGGTCTTTCAGGCTCAGATGGCGACTTGATGCGGGTTACCAAAGCGACACGCACAAAGCGCGACGCCAGCAGTGAAATCGAAAAAGTCGTCGACCTCGGCTATGTTGGCGAACCTGACAAAATCGACATCTCAGTCGTTAACGCCCTGATGGAGAGCGAGAAGGGGATTATTCCCGTCATCGCGCCGGTCGGCGTCGGCGACGATGACCGGCGTTACAATGTCAATGCCGATACCGCTGCCGGCGCCATCGCTGCGGCGCTTCAGGCGAAACGTCTGCTGCTGCTGACCGACGTTGCCGGCGTGCTCGACAAGCAAGGCACGCTGATGCGGGAGATCCGCCGCGACCATGTCGAAGGCCTGATGCAAGACGAAACAATCACAGGCGGAATGATTCCAAAGCTTGAAACCGCTGCGAAAGCCGTCAACATGGGTGTTGGTGGGGCAGTTATTCTAGATGGGCGTGCACGTCACGCTTTGCTCATGGAGCTGTTTACTGAACATGGCGCAGGTACCATTGTCTATTAAGGTTATCCTCGGATTTTTCGCGATTGCGTTAACCCTGGCTTTACCCTCCACAGCAGCGGCGCAAGCCAATTCTGATGGCTGGGAAGTCTGTAACGAGACGAGCTATATCATCGAAGCGTCGACCGGCCGCTATGAGGGCCAGGGTGTCGTCGTCGAAGGCTGGACCCGTCTGCGTCCGGGGGCGTGTTCGCGCGTCATCGAAGGCACGCTGCGACCCGGCATACATTATCTCTTCGGACGCTCATCGACGGCCCATCGCGGCGGCCGCAAAGTCTGGGGCGGCAAGAGCCAATTGTGCATTGACCCAACCGGAAGTTTCGCCGTTGAGAATATTCCAGACTGCGGAATCATGGGCCTCGAAGCCCGCGAGTTTCGACCCGTTCTGATCGAGAAATCAAAACGCTGGCGCACCAGTTTTACCGAAACCGACAAGCGAACCCTCGAACAGGCCAGCGCGGCAGGGGTCCAGAGGCTGCTGGACAATGCCGGGGTCTATTCCGGACGGATTGATGGCTTCCTCGGCCGAAAGACCCGCGCAGCGATTGGCGACTTCCTCCAATCCAAAGGTCTTAGCGCCGAGACGTCTGACGCAGATCTGATGGATATTCTCGAGCAAACCGCGATTGAGCGCGCCCGCAATGTCGGCCTGACTTTTTGTAACCGGACCAATAATCGCATCTGGAGCGCCATGGCGCGGCGACGCGGCGAAGGCTGGGAAAGTCGTGGCTGGTGGCTGCTTGAAGCCGGCGGCTGCGCCCGCGTAATTGATGAGCCTCTGTTGCAAGCCGGTCTGTTCGCTTATGCTGAAATGGAAGCTGGCGAGGGTGATATCCGGACCTTGCGCCGCGGCAGTGATGCGTTCTGCGTCTCAAAAGCCAAATTTGCGGTCACGGGGCGCGAAGCCTGCGAAGAAACGGCTTATCGCACGGGCATGTTCGTTGCCACACCCGCACCCGTGAACCGCAAACTCGTGTTCGAGTTTTTCGAGCGCGATTTCGGGGATCCTGTTGATGGCAGCTGATAGCGAGCGACCGGGCGTCACTCTTAAAAACCGGAATGTCTGGGTCTTTGACCTTGATAACACCCTGTATCCGGCAGAATGCGACTTGTTTGCTGAAATCGATCAGCGAATGACTGATTTTGTTGCCCGCTTTCTGCGCTTGCCGCGGGACGAGGCCCGGGCGACGCAAAAACGTTATTACTCAGAACATGGCACGACATTAAACGGTCTGATGTCGATGCATGGCATGGAACCGGATGAGTTTCTGGCGCATGTCCACGAAATTGACTTGTCGCCCTTGCCGCATCTACCAGACCTCGGCGCCGCAATCACCACCCTGCCCGGGCGCAAATTCGTCTATACCAATGGCTCCCGCGGCCATGCCAAGCGCGTTACCGACTATATGGGGCTCGGTGATGTCTTTGACGGCAGCTTCGCGATCGAAGATAGCGGCTTCACCCCGAAGCCCAATCAATCGTCTTATGATGCCTTCATCGCCCAGTTTCAGATTGACCCAAGCCAGGCGGTCTTTTTCGAAGACCTGGCGCGCAATCTGGCGCCGGCGCGGGCTATGGGGTTTGCGACAGTCCTGGTTCAGTCAGAGAAAGACTGGAGCCATGAACCTGAGGACGCCCGTCCGGCAGGAATAGGGGATGACCTGCCCGCACATATCGACTATGTGACGCGCGACCTGACGCAATTTCTACGTTCGATAACCCAATAAGACCTGCAGAAAGACGCCAAGACCATGCCCGATCGCTTAGCCGCACTGATCAATGCTGCCTGGGAAACCCGCGCGGATCTCAACACTGACACGAAAGGCGAAATTCGCGAAGCTGTGGACGCCTCGCTATCCTTGCTAGATGGCGGCGAAGTTCGCGTTGCTGAGCCTGACGGGCAAGGCGGCTGGCGCGTCAATGAATGGCTCAAAAAGGCGGTTTTGCTATCCTTCCGTCTCAACGAGAATGTGATCATGGACGGCGGACCAGGACATCGCGGCACGTGGTGGGACAAGGTCCCAAGCAAATTCGAAGGCTGGGGCGCGGCTGAATTTGAAGCCGCCGGATTTCGGGCCGTACCGCCCGCCACAGTCCGGCGTGGCTCCTATATCGCCCCGGGCGCTGTCCTGATGCCGTCTTTTGTCAATATTGGCGCCTATGTCGATAGCGGCACAATGGTCGATACCTGGGCGACGGTCGGGTCATGCGCGCAGATCGGTAAGAATGTGCATATTTCCGGCGGCGCCGGCATTGGCGGCGTGCTGGAACCTTTGCAAGCCAGTCCAGTGATCATCGAAGACAATTGCTTTGTCGGGGCTCGCGCTGAAGTCGCCGAAGGCGTGATTGTGCGCGAAGGATCGGTTCTGGCGATGGGCGTATTCCTGTCGCAATCAACGAAAATTGTCGACCGTCAGTCCGGTGAAATCCGGTATGGCGAAGTGCCGCCCTATTCGGTAGTTGTGCCGGGCAGTCTTCCGGGGCAGAATGGTGGACCGGCCCTTGCGGCAGCTATCATAATCAAGACGGTAGACGAGCGAACACGCTCCAAAACCGGGATAAATGAGCTATTGCGCGACTAAGGTTTTCCAGGTGACAAAGTCGTCACCGGTACAAAGCTTGCAATAAGTCAGGCATTCGACGAATTATGAGCCTGGGGGGCTCGCCTTGTAGAAAATGCTCGATATAGTGGGCACTTAACCAACGGAGTACTCCGTGACGATACAAATCGCAGGACGACATTTAGATGTTGGAGATGCGCTTAAAGAGCGCATTTCAGATGGCCTAGAGGCCGCAGTAACCAAATATTTTGACCGCAGCTTCGATGCGAATGTGACGGTCGAAAAGCGGGGCCACGAAGTGGTGACCGAATGTAATGTTCATCTCCCGTCCGGGATTGTGTTGCAATCCACTGGTGCCGCGAGCGACCCTTACGCTTCACTTGAAGATTCTCTGGAAAAGATGGAAAAACGGGTACGGCGCTACCATCGCCGCCTCAAAGACCATCACAAGCGCGCGCCGATGCCGAGCGAGCCTGCAAATGCCTTCATTATTCAAGGCAGCGATGAAGAAGCTCTCGAGGATAAAGGGGAAGCCCCTCTTATCGTGGCTGAATCTGCGTCAGACGTAAAAACCATGTCCGTGTCAGAAGCTGTCATGCAGTTGGAACTGTCAGATACCCCTGCCGTTCTTTTCAGAAATGTGAAACACAGCGGCCTCAACATGGTGTACCGGCGTAAAGACGGAAATATCGGCTGGGTCGACCCGGCTGGACATTCCGCCGCCGACTGAGCCGATAGGTCAAAATAAAATGGCAAATGATCTTTCTAGCCTCCTGATGGAGGGCGTAATTCTTGGTCCGCAGGCCAGCGAAAGTCGCAAGCAAATCCTTGGCACACAGGCCAACGCGATCGGCGAAAAGCACGGCATTGATGGTCGCGATAATTTCGATGCAGTGATCGAACGTGAAAACCACGGTTCAACAAGTG
>CAYGUD010000069.1:0-9213 GCA_964352865.1 uncultured Hyphomonas sp. | reverse complement strand
CCTCATCATTACCAATGATGCGCTCTACCACTGAGCTACCGCGGCCTTTTGTGTTGCCGGGGATTAGCTTAAGCTAGGCGAGATGAAAAGATGGTTTCTGGACAAAGACTGTAATCATGGCAGACAAAATCAAGACCGAGAAGCGTAACGATCGCATGAAAGCGGCTCTGCGGGACAATCTCAAGCGTCGCAAGGCCGCGTCTCGCAAAGCGAAAACAGATGACAAACCATCGCCGAAACAGGCTTAGTGTCTGCCCGTTAATCTAGCGACGGCGGCTGAACAACATATCGGCGAAAGTTCGAGCGGTGGCCGATGCGATCTGGATCGATGTCGGTTTCTGGCGATGGCTCCAGCGTGACAAGTGAGCACAATTCGATTCTGTCAGACGGTATGACCGGCCTTTCGCACGCCGGGCGCGTGTTTCGGCAATCGCGCCACTTAGAGAATCGGTGCGTTCGCAGAGGCGGATACGACGGCCATTCGAGAAATCGGTCAGACTTTGTTCAACCACGCCGCCATGCTTGCGTGAGTTAGAAATCACCGTGCCCTGGGCCGTGACGATACCATAATGCGATAAGCCGATGCCGAATGGAATCGCGACGACGTCGCCAGGTTCAAATCCATATCTTCTTGCTGTCATACGTCGACATATATCGATATTCGATAATTTGTCAAAGCCGCCTCATGTGAAGCTAAGATCCTGCCGCAATTGCGCCTTTCGTTCGCCGTGGGCGGCGCTATAGCTGCGTGACATGGATAGTTTGAAAATTACCGGCGGGAACGCGCTGAAAGGCACAATCCCGATTTCTGGCGCTAAGAACTCGGCGCTGAAGCTTATGGCGGCCTGTCTGCTGACGCGGGAACCGCTGACGCTGACAAATATGCCGAATCTGGCCGATACCCGTTTTCTTAGCCAATTGCTGGCGAGCCTGGGAGTCGAAGTCTACTGGCCAAAAGGCGATAGCGAATGCCGTCTGAATGCAGCTGAGCTAACCTCGACGATCGCGCCTTATGATCAGGTCCGGAAAATGCGAGCGAGCTTTAATGTGCTCGGGCCAATGCTGGCGCGCGAAGGGCATGCCACAGTGTCGCTGCCAGGCGGCTGCGCCATTGGCGCTCGTCCGGTAGATTTGCACTTACAGGCGCTGGAAGCCATGGGTGCAGATCTGAAAGTCGAAGCGGGCTATGTCAAAGCCGCTGCGATTCATGGGCTCAAGGGTGCGAAAGTCGTGTTTCCGTTTGTCTCAGTCGGAGCGACAGAGCACGCGATGCTGGCTGCAACATTGGCGAAAGGCGAGACGGTCCTCGAAAATGCCGCGCGTGAGCCGGAGATTGCTGATCTCGCAGATTGTCTGAACGCGATGGGGGCCAATATTTCAGGTGCCGGCACAGCGACGGTTCGTATCGAAGGCGTTGAGAAACTGTCTGGCGCGCAACATGCTGTAATGCCGGATCGTATAGAAGCGGGCACCTATGCCATGGCTGCGGCTGCGGCTGGCGGCGATGTGACCCTCGAAGGCGCGCCGGTTGGCGCTCTGGGCGCTATGATCGATGCGATGAAGCGCTGCGGCGTCGAAATTGAAGCGGATGAAGCCGGGTCTACGATACGCATTCAGCGCAATGGTGCAGCTTTGAAAGCTGTAAACGTAAACACTCAACCACACCCGGGCTTTCCGACCGATTTGCAAGCGCAATTCATGGCGCTGATGTCGATTGCTGACGGCACGAGCATCATCAGAGAGAATATCTTTGAAAATCGTTTCATGCATGCGCCGGAATTGTCGCGCCTCGGCGCTGATATCCAGGTCCGTGGCAAGGAGGCAATCGTCAAAGGGGTCAAGCAATTGCGCGGGGCGCCTGTTATGGCGACGGACTTGCGCGCCTCTGTCTCACTGGTGATCGCTGGACTCGCCGCGGAAGGTGAGACACAGGTGAATCGAATTTATCACTTGGATCGCGGTTTTGAGCGGCTGGAAGAAAAGCTCTCGGGCTGCGGCGCGAAAATTGACCGGGTTGACGGAGAATAGAGAATTCGATGGCTGAGGGCAGGGCATTGCGATTGATCGCAGAAGACGCGGCTGACTTGGAAGTGATTTCAAGCGCTGTTCAGGATGCGGTCCTGAAAGCGGAAAACCTCAAATATGATCGAAAACGCCGACGCTTTACGCTCGAGCTGAACCGGTTTCAATGGGAAGAAGCGACATCGAAACGCGGGCCGCAAAGTCGGGTGCGGACATTGTTGGCGTTTGATGGTGTACTCCATGTCAAAACGCGGGCCGTGAACAAGATCGACCCGGATATGGTGTTTTCAGTCCTTTCTGTGAGTTTCTCACCAGCGGATGAACCGCCTGGCGGGACACTCTCCATTCTGTTCGCAGGAGATGGAGAATTGGCGCTTGAGGTTGAAACCATCGACGCGACTTTGCTGGACAGCGCTTATGAATGGACGACCCGGCACCGCCCGGATCATGACAAGAAACGGCGATAGGCATGGCGCGCAAATTTGATGCCCGGCAACCGGGTTTTGACTCGGAATTTGCAGCCTTCCTGGCTGAACCCCGGGGCGCTGTCGAAGACGTCGCGGAGACCGTTCGCGATGTGATTGCCGACGTGTCCGGCAATGGCGGCGAGGCGGTTGCGCGGTACACGGCCAAGTTTGATGAACTGACCTTGGATCCGACGACCCTTCAGTCTGACAATGTCGATTTACATCGGCTCGCTCATGCATGCCCGGATGATTTGAAAGAGGCGGTGGATTTTGCTGCGGCCCGGATCGCAGCCTATCATGAGAAGCAACGCCCGGAAGACCACCAGTATATTGATGATGCTGGCGTTCAATTGGGCTGGCGTTGGACACCGCTCGACAGCGTTGGTGTTTATGTGCCTGGCGGTCTTGCTTCTTATCCAAGCTCGGTTCTGATGAACGCAGTGCCTGCAAAGATTGCCGGCGTCGAGCGCGTAGTTATGGTTGCCCCTGCGCCCAAGGGACGGCTGGCGCCAGCAGTCGCTTATGCCGCACTAAAAGCTGAAATTGATGAGTTTTATCCGATAGGCGGTGCGCAAGCGGTGGCCGCCCTGGCATTGGGTGCGGGGCGCTTGAAAGCTGTGGATAAAATTGTCGGGCCTGGGAATGCGTATGTCGCCGAAGCCAAGCGGCAAATGTTTGGCAAAGTCGGGATAGATACGATTGCCGGACCGTCGGAAATTCTCGTTATTGCTGACGAAACCGCCAACCCAGACTGGATTGCGGCGGACCTCTTGAGCCAGTCGTCCAGCCCCAACGTCTTGAGCCAGTCAGAGCTCGATACTAGCTCGCAATCGATTCTGATCACCACCAGCGACGCTGTGGCCAAGTCTGTGGACGACGCTGTGGAAAACCAGTTGAATTCTCTCGCTACGCAAGAGCGCGCGCGGCAGGCGTGGGACACGCATGGGGCGTTTATCATTGTTGATAGTCTGGCTGATGCTGCGCAAGTCGCGAATAGTATCGCAGCAGAGCATTTGGAACTCGCAATTGCTGAACCAGAAGCGCTATTGCCGCTGATCAAACATGCCGGTGCTGTGTTTTTGGGGCATCATACGCCTGAAGCTCTGGGCGACTATGTCACTGGTTCAAATCATGTTTTGCCGACGAGCCGTGCGGCGCGTTTCAGTTCCGGACTCGGTTTGAATGACTTTCTAAAACGAATGAGTGTACAAAAGGCCGGTCCGAACGGATTCGCCGCATTGGCGCCAGCAGCATTGCGTCTCGCAGAGGCGGAAGGACTGCCAGCGCATGCCCGGTCAATCTCCATTCGGACGAATAAAAGCTAGAGCGCGAAAGAGATAATGGCCGAACATCGCCTGGTCAGTGTGGATATAGATGACGATACGCTTGCGGCTTCCGGACCGGACGCGGAGCACGAGCGGCGCGTCGCCATTTTCGATTTGCTCGAGGAAAACCGCTTCGAAGTCGAAGGCAAGGACGAGGGGCCGTATGCGCTCAAACTCCTGATGCAGGAACGCAAACTGGTCTTTGAAATCCGCAAGGAAGACGGCGAAACCGTGCATGTCTTCTTACTGTCTATGACCCCGTTTCGAGGCGTCATCCGGGACTATTTCATGATCTGCGAAAGCTATTATGACGCCATTCGCAGCTCTACGCCGCATCAGATTGAAGCCATTGATATGGCTCGGCGCGGCATTCACAATGAAGGCTCCGATCTGGTTGCGGACCGTCTTGAAGGTAAAGTAAAAGTCGATTTCGATACGGCTCGGCGTTTGTTTACGTTAATCTGCGCCTTGCATCAGGGACAAGTTCGCGGGCAAGTCCGCTAAGCCTGCAT
The DNA here is from genome assembly GCA_964352865.1 of uncultured Hyphomonas sp. Taxonomy (GTDB): domain Bacteria; phylum Pseudomonadota; class Alphaproteobacteria; order Caulobacterales; family Hyphomonadaceae; genus Henriciella. The sequence goes on along the minus strand of CAYGUD010000069.1, from coordinate 4,887 downwards.
TGCGGCGAAGGCCTGGTCCAGATCAGCGATCAGGTCCGCAGGATCTTCCAAGCCAACATGAACGCGGATCAGTGGGCCCGAACGATCGTGGATGCGGTCTCCGTCAATGCGATTGAGCTGATCGTCACAGGAAATCAAAAGACTTTCATATCCGCCCCAAGAGAAGCCCATCCCGAACAATGTCATGGCTTCCAGAAATCTGTCCAATTGTTCGTTCGCGAGATCTTTAAAGATGAAAGAAAACAGGCCATTCGAGCCGCTGAAATCACGTTTCCACAAATTGTGTTCAGGATGGCTTTCAAGCGCGGGATGAAGCACCATGTCGACTTCTGGCCGCGTCTGTAACCAGCGCGCGACGGCAAGGCCGCCAGATTCGTGTTGTTTGAGGCGCGTGTGAAGACTGCGCAGACCTCTTAATCCGGCATAGGCATCGTCGGGGGCAAGCGAAATGCCCCAATCTTCGCTGCACATGGCGATTTGATTGGCCAGCCGCGCAGAATTGGTCAACACCGCGCCGCCCAGCGCATCAGCATGTCCGACAGGGTATTTGGTCAGTGCCTGCATGACGATATCCACACCAAGGTCGAGCGGTCGATGAAACACACCAACGCCCCAGGTATTGTCGAACAGAGTTAGCAGGTCGTGTTCTTTGGCAACTTTCACGATCGCCGGCGTATCCATAATATCCATGGTCAGCGAGCCGGGGGACTCAAGCAGGATGGCTCTGGTATTGTCCTGTACGAGGTCAACAACGCCGGGCCCCGAAAGCGGGTTGAACCGCGTACTGGAGATCCCCATTGCAGATAGACGGCGCGTACAGAACCGCCTGGATGGACCATAAGCGCAATCTGGAATCAGCAAATGGTCGCCAGCGGTCAGAACCGCGCCAACGGCGAGCGCCACCGATTGCAGGCCATTCGCCGTCAGACGACAATGCTCAGCATTTTCAAGCAGGCAGAGTGCGGCTTCCAATTCGCGGTGCACGGTGAGACCCATGCGGCCATATACTTTGCCATCTCCGTACAGGATTTCCCGCGTCGGCAACAAGACGGTCGAACCACGTTCAATTGGTGGGTTTACCGTGTTAACCGGGCCCCGTCCGAGCCGTGTGTGGATAATGCGTGTGTTGTCTTTCATGTCGCAACCGCAATCGGATTGTCGGCGTTTGCGGCCCACTCGCTCCATGAGCCATCATAGAGCGCTGCGTCCCATTTTCCGAGCCGAGCGAGCGCAAGGCTAATGACAGCGGCACTGACGCCGGACCCGCAAGACGTGACGATGGAATCCTGAAGGTATTGATCGAACATTGGTTTCAGCTCCTCGACGGATTTCAGGGTCTTGTCGGCGTTGACCAGGCCAGATGCCGGGATACAGACGCTGCCTGGCATATGGCCGGAGGGCAGGTCCGGCCGCGGCTCGGGTGATGTGCCGCCAAACCGGCCATGATCACGGGCATCGAGGACTTTGGCATCTTGCGCCTCCACATGCTCCCGCATGCTCATCTGGTCGCGAACAAGACCGTCTCTGAGGCGAGCTTGGAAGGTCCTTTTGTCCGGCGTTGCTGTATCGGTGCTTTGCTCCCCGCCCGCAGATATCCAGGCGTTTAAACCACCGTCGAGCACGCTGATCTGATCGTGTCCCATCGCGCGGAACATCCACCAGGCGCGCGCAGAAGCGAAGAAGCCATTATTGTCATAGACAATAATTTGCGCGTCATTGCTTATCCCTAAGGCGCCGACTTTAGCCGCGAATGTGGCCGGACTAGGAAGCATGTGTTTGAGCGCGGTATCAGGGTCCGCAACCTCATCAATATCGAAATATCTCGCGCCTGGAATGTGCCCGGCTTGATAAACGGTGCGTCCATTCGGTCGATCTTTCAAAAAGGGTGGGACCCACGTCGCATCAAGCACTTGCACATCCGGCGTATCGATATTCGCTTTTAGCCAATCGGCTGAGACGAGGGGGCTCTTGGCCATGCGTCAGGTGTCCAACCAGCTCGGGACGGGTAAATCTTTGGAGCGCAGAAATTCAGGACTGAACAATTTATCCTGATAGCGATTTCCATAGTCACAAAGAATCGTCACGATCGTGTGTCCTGGCCCCATATCCTTGGCCATCTTTACGGCGCCTGCCATGTTGATGCCAGCTGATCCGCCCAGGCATAGTCCTTCAGTCTGGATCAGATCAAACAGGATTTCCAAAGCTTCGCTGTCATGAACGCGGTAGGCGTAATCCACGGTCAGGTCTTCAAGATTTGCCGTGACCCGGCCCTGACCTATGCCTTCTGTCATTGAGGTGCCTTCAGACTTCAGCTCGCCATTCTTGAAATATTCGTACAAGGCAGCGCCGCCAGGGTCTGCGATGCCTATTTTGACCCTACCATTCGACTGATCGCGCAGCGACATCGCAGTGCCTGCAAGCGTTCCGCCGGATCCGACAGCGCAGATAAAGCCGTCAACTTTGCCTTCTGTCTGGGTCCAGATTTCTGGTCCCATAGTTTCGTAATGGGCTTTGCGATTGGCCTGATTATCGAACTGGTTGGCCCAGATAGCGCCATTCGGTTCGCTCTCATTGAGCTCTTCAGCCAAACGCCCGGAATAGCGTGCATAGTGATTGGGGTTGGAATAGGGGACGGCGTCGACTTCTACCAGTTTCGCGCCAAGGTTTCGCACCGCATCCTTTTTCTCTTTTGATTGTGTGCGGGGCATGACGATCACGACTTTATAGCCAAGCGCAGCACCAACCATTGCAAGGCCGATCCCCGTATTGCCTGCTGTGCCTTCAACAATCGTTCCGCCAGGCTTTAGATGTCCGGATGCTTCTGCGTCGCGGACCATGCCGAGGGCGGGTCGGTCTTTGACTGATTGGCCTGGATTGAGGAATTCGCACTTGCCGAGAATCTCGCACCCGGTCTCTTCGGAGAGCCGATTCAAACGTAATAGCGGGGTGTTTCCGATCAAATCGAGGACGGAGGTCGTGAGGGTCATGTCTTACCTTTTTAGATCAGCGCCACGCTATGCGCAGCGTCTGTGAAATTCAACTGTCGCTTAGTGAACCAGTTGGGGATTCGGTGCGGAGAAAGCCATAGAACAGTTTTGTGAGTTTTGCTGAAAGAGGCCGGGCATGGTCCCGTAGATAACAGGAGCGTGACGCGGGATCGAGTTGGCTGAAACTCGACACGTGACATCACCTGAAATCAGACTTGGTGATGCGGGTGTTTAGAGTGCGCGGACAGCGCATCGAAAACGACCTCAAAGATCTGTCGTCACCAGACTATTGAAAATTCGGATGGCGCTCGAACGTGCCGGACAGCACTGTCTGACCGGCACGTTTGATTTCAATCGGCATACCTTCAGCCGGGACGACCCCGAGAATATCGCCGCGCCGGGATGACAGTTTGCCTTCTGATTCGTCGTGATCAGGTGTCAGATTCAGAACAGGCTTCCCGCCCAGATACATAATCAGGGGACATGGTCGCTGTCCGCCGCGAAAATCGACTTCGGCTTCGAGTTCCCAGCCTTCATTATCATAGACTTCAAACTCAGCTTCACCGAACAAGTGTTGGCCATTAACAGGCAACAGCTTGGCTTGTAATTCCATCGTCTTTTGCGGCGCCGGTTGGTATTGGAAAACCGTTTTCAACCAATTCATCATGTTCTGTGACCTCCATTGACGCGGAAATCCATAGTTTGAAGGCCTAAAGAGAGGCTTTACAGTGCGCTTTAAAAGCTTTGCATTATTTTCCCGGGCCAATAGTTCTCGCCGACAGGGTCCGGATGGAATTTCATAATACGGGTTCGCAGCTGTAATCTGTATTTGTCGCCGGTAGCGCAGGGCTGAGAAACGCAGTAGGCACAGTCTATGACCAAGACTGTGATCTGCATGAAATGGGGCGAGCGCTACCCTGCGCATTTTGCCAACCGGCTGTACAATATGGTCCGCCGCAATGTGACCGGCGATTTGAGATTTGTCTGTTTCACGGATGATCAAACCGGCCTGTTGCCCGAAGTCGAGTATCAGCCACTGCCGCCAATTGATCTGCCCGAAAAGTATCGCTGGTGGCCGTGGCGCAAGATTTCACTGTGGCAAGCCGGGTTAGGCGGCCTTGAAGGGGAGGTCCTGTTTCTCGATGTCGACTTGATCGTGACGGGGAACATGGATGCCTTCTGGGATTATCACCCTGGCGAGATCTGTATCGCAGAAAACTGGACCCAAAAGGGCATGGGGATTGGCAACACGTCTGTCTATAAGTGGACAATTGGCGAGCATACCGAGATCTTTGAAAAATATATGCGCGACAGCACGCCGATTCACGCGGAATTTCGCGCCAGTCAGCAATATGTCTCGGCGATGATCCCCGAGAAAATCTATTGGCCCGAAGAATGGTGTGTTAGCTTCAAACACTCTCTAATGCCGAAATTTCCGATGAACTGGTTTCAGACCCCGAAGCTTCCGGACGAAACCAAGATTGTTGCGTTTACCGGCAGGCCGGATCCTGATGAAGCTCGCGATGGCAAATGGCAGGCCCCCTTACACAAGAAAATCTACAAGCACGTGAAAGCAACGCCCTGGATTGCTGAGCATTGGCGCTGAGCGCTTTCCGCTTTGAGCATGACGAGACCCATTGTGCCTAACGTCTTTGTGACTTCGTATTTCCGAAAAATCCAATAAGCAGGCCAAATGGCAGACACTGTTCTCATTGACAAATTTCAGGACCCGAAATTTACCGCCAAAGGCGAAGTTCGGGCCCGGGTCGCGTTTCAGCGCACCAAGACACTCTGGTTCAATACCGGCACGCTGTGCAATATTGAGTGCGTCAATTGCTATATTGAAAGCTCTCCGACAAATGACCGTCTGGTCTATCTGACGGTTGCCGACGTCGCGCCG
>CAYGUD010000068.1:0-9404 GCA_964352865.1 uncultured Hyphomonas sp. | reverse complement strand
GAGCGGACCGCTCATAACGGTCTGGTCGGGGGTTCGAGTCCCTCCGGGCCCACCATTTTCTCCATATTCGCTTTTCGGTCACGCGATCACCCGAGTCTCAATCGGGCAGCGCGAAATGCTTGGAGAGTTTCAGGCCCTGGCCCTGATAATTGCTGGTCTTGCCGCCATAGAGCGCTTTTGGAGTCGACGACATTGGCTCGTAAATCAGCTTGGCGACGGGCTGGCCGTGCTCCAGGATGAAGGGTACATCGCGGGACCGGACTTCCAGTACGGCGCGGCTACCGCCCTGATTGGTGCCGAACCCTGGATCGAAAAAGCCCGCATAATGGGCGCGGAACTCGCCAAGTTCCGGCGCGATTGGCGCCATTTCAGCGGCTTTCCCGGCTGGGACTTCAACCGCTTCGCGGCTGGCCAGAATGTAGAATTCTTCCGGATCGAGAATGAGTCGCCCGCCGCGCGCATAAAGCGGTTCCCAGAATTCGTGAACCTCGTGACGGCCGATGCCGCGCAAATCGATGACGCCGCCATGGCGTTTGGCGCGCCAACCAACCGGTGTGCGATCGGGCCGATCAAGATCAATAGAGACGGTTTTTTCAGACAAATCTGTGCTGTGACCGCGGCGCAATCTTAATTGCGCCAGGCGATCTCCGGGTCGAACCAGAATGGGAAAAGTACGCGGACTGATTTCCAGCCAAAGCGGGCCGGAATAGCCCATTGGCACTTCGTCGAAGGCCTTTGATTGATTAGTAACCACGCGCGTAAACACATCGATCCGACCAGTTGAACTTTTCGGATTGGCGCGGCCGGAGATGCCGTCCGGCAGATGCAAGCCTTCCTGTAATGGCACCAGATAGACGCAGCCTGTCTCAAGCACAGCGCCTTGTGCGGTCAACTCAATCCGGTGCAATTCGGTGCCTGGTTCTTTCAGCACGTCTGAAACGTCACGACGCTCGCCGGGCAGAAAGCTGGCGCGGATCCGATGGGCCTCAAATGCCAGGCGCAAGTCGAGGCTAGCAGGCTGAATTTGGTCACTATCCAGCGCCGTTTCAGCGCTGATTGCCCCGCTTTCAAACAAAGCCGCGAGCTCGCGGTCTGCCAAAACGCCCAGTTTTCCATCAGCCATGGCTTGATCCCTTCACCTGCAAAGGCTTATGACGATGCGCTTCGAATGCAAAGGAATTCGCTATGACTAAGCGCAGTAAAGATTGGGCACTCGCCACCAAATTGGTGCGCGAGGGAACCATGCGCTCACAATTCGGTGAAACCTCCGAAGCGATGTTCCTGACCTCTGGCTATGCCTATGACAGCGCCGAGCAAGCCGCCGCGCGGATGTCGGGCGACGAAGAGGGGTATGTCTATTCTCGATATGGCAATCCAACCAATCAGATGCTGGCGGAGCGACCGACAGCACTGGAAGGTGCGGAGACTTGCCGCGTCACCGCGTCAGGTATGGGCGCGATTTCGTCCGCGATGATTGCGCCATGTCGCGTCGGTGACCGGGTGGTTGCCGCGAGTGCGCTGTTCGGGTCCTGTCGTCACATCTGTTCAACCATATTGCCGCGCTATGGCGTCGAGACCGAGTTCGTGAATGGTAGTGATATGGACGCCTGGAAAAAGGCACTGTCCAAGCCAACGCGTCTGGTGCTGATTGAAAGCCCGTCCAATCCGCTCCTCGAAGCGGTTGATATTGCCGCCGTCGCTGAGCTTGCACACGCCGCCGGCGCATTACTCGTGGTCGATAATGTCTTTGCGACACCGATCCTGCAAAGGCCGCTCGAGCTTGGCGCCGATATTGCGGTCTATTCCGCGACCAAACACATGGACGGTCAGGGCCGGGTTCTGCTCGGCGCTATTCTTGGTAAGAGCGAGTTTATCGAAGAGCATATTGACCCATGGCTGCGCCATACCGGGCCTGCAGCATCGCCGTTTAATGCCTGGGTGGTCTTGAAAGGCCTCGAAACGATGGACTTGCGCGTGCGGCAGGCCAGCACCAATGCAGCACGCATTGCCGACACGATCGCGGCGCATCCGAATATTCAGGCGGTGCGCTATCCGGGTCGGTCCGATCATCCGGACTACGACATCCACAAGAAGCAAATGACGCAAGGTGGATCTCTCATCGCTTTTTCAGTCAAAGGCGCGCGCGCCGAAGCGTTTAAAGTTCTCAATAGTCTCGAGCTGATCGATATTTCCAACAATCTTGGGGATACCAAATCCCTCGCATGTCATCCTTGCTCAACAACGCACCGGGCACTGAGTGAGGAAGAACAAGCTGAAATGGGATTGAATGAGAGCTGGATCCGCCTATCCGTCGGGCTCGAAGATGCCGGCGACCTTGAGGCAGACTTATTAAGCGCGCTCAGTGCGCTTTGAACGAAACTTTGCCATTGCACGTCAGGCACGTCTCTATCGCTGGATTTACTTCAAGACGTTTCAAGCTGATATCTGAACCGCACGATAAACAGAGGCCATAAGTGCCGGCGGTCAGGCGCTGTAACGCGCGCTCGATTAGCGCAAGCGTTTCCGTGCCATTAGACTCGCTTGATGTGAGCTTTGGCGCGCAGGTATTGACCCTCGCTGGGCGGAGTGTTTCTTCACGTTTTCTACGTGTTTTATTCCCCCGGGCGACGACCAAATCCCGTTGAGAAGGATTCTGAGGCGTCTTCATAATTCGTATCCTGTGCACACTTTAAGGGCTTGGCAAGCCTAGCAGGGCAAAAGAGTTGTTCCACATATCGATAAACGGAAGAATCCCAGCAGGAGATGCATGTATGAGTGGTGAGACACCCCTCAAAATGACCGGTGTAAGCAAGTGGTTTGGAAGCTTCCAGGCCGTGCGCGAGCTGGATTTTGAAGTTCCCCAAGGCTCTATCGTCGGATTTCTGGGGCCGAACGGTGCTGGAAAATCGACCAGTTTGCGCATGGCGCTCGGTGTGTTGTCGCCCGACCGCGGCGATGTCAGCCTGCTCGGCGCCCGCCCCAATCTGGACTCTCTCAAGCGTGTTGGCTTCCTGCCGGAAGAGCGCGGCCTGTATAAGAAAATGAGCCCGCGCCAGATCATTACTTATTTTGCGCGCCTCAAAGGCATGTCGCACAAGGACGCAAAAGCCCGTGCTGACGAATTACTGGATATGATGGGGCTCGGCGAGTTCGGGCGCAGCCGGGTCACCAAACTGTCGAAAGGCATGGCGCAGAAAGTTCAGATTTTGTCTGCCCTCGCGCATCGACCGGACTTCCTGATCCTTGACGAACCGTTCTCGGGTCTCGATCCGGTCAATCAGCAAGCGCTGGAAGATCTGATCATTGATGAACATAAACGGGGTGCGACAATCGTTTTCTCGACTCATGTCATGGAGCATGCAGAGCGCCTGTGCGAAAAAATCGTGATGATGGCGCGTGGCCGCAAAGTCTTCGATGGCACATTAGATGAGGCTTTCACTGCCCTTGGCCGGGCTGTTCATATCGGCGTCTCGGATGGCTTTGACTTGCATGCGGCAATGGCACCAGCCGGATTCGAAGCGCATGAAGACGGTGATCACTGGCGGATTGGTCTCAATCAGAACCAAACCTCGCAAGACGCCTTGCGCGCAGCGATTGACCTTGGTGCCCCAATTACCAGCTTCACACCGCAAGAAGCGCGTTTGAGAGACGTCTTCGTGTCATTGGTCAGCGAAGCTGAAGCCCAGGATTTGACCGATACTCTTGCGGCAGACGCCGCTGATGGGAGGGATGCCACATGATCCGCGCGACTTATCTTGTGACCCGCCGAGACTATCTTGGCTATGTTTCTGCTTGGGGCTTCTGGCTCGGCCTGCTGTTCACGCCCGTTATTCTGGGTATTTTCATTCTGGCACCAACTTTTGCGCAGAATGCACAGCCGACCCGCTACTTTACAGTGATTGAGCAAGGCACTGCTTTTACCGAAGCCTTGCGCAGCAATATGTCGAGCTCTGACGCCCGGATGGCGCGCGCCATGCTCGATCCACTGGCGGTTGTCGAAGGCACGGAAAGCGAAAAAGTCGCAGCCTTCGATGAAGCGATCAATGACGGCGCAAGTGTCTCTGAGGCATTCGCCCAAGCTGGCGGCGACCCAATCGCGTTGCCGCGCCAGGACTTTGTTGAAATCGAACCACCAGTCACGGCGAGTGTTGATCTCGCCCCTTATCTGCTTGGCGAAACACTGGTTGATACGCCCGAAGGTCCGCAGCCGCTTTTCGCAGCTTTCGTGGTCAATGATGCGAGCGGTGAAATCGAGTACTGGTCTGAGAACCTACAAGCCCGCACGCTGATTTCGGCAGCGCGGCAAGCCGAGAATGATCTGCAACTTGATCGCGCCCTTGCCGCGGTCAATGTTAGCCGCGACGTCTTGAGCCAGGCGCGCGAAGCACGGCGCGATGTCAAACAGCAACGCGTCCGCATAGGCGCCGAGGCTGATATTGAATCGGAAGTCACGCAAACAGATCGCGCACCTTTTGTTGTTTCCATCATGATGGCCTTTTCGTTGTGGTTCTTGATCTTCTCGGTCATCAATTATTTGCTGATGGGGACAATTGAAGAGCGATCGAACAAGATTTTCGACAGCCTGCTAACCTCCGTCAAACTCCCACACTTGCTGGCGGGGAAACTGCTCGCAGTGCTGTTGCTCGCACTGACCTTGATGGCGTTCTGGGGTATTGGTTCGGGTCTGATGACCTGGTTCATGCGCGAAAGCATTCCGGCCGACGTCGCGAAGGGTCTGGGATCGCTGGTGACCGCAGCGGCCAACCCGGCTTTGTTCGTGCCAGCCATCATCAGTTTCGTCCTGGGCTACCTGATGTACGGCGCGCTGTTCCTCGCTCTGGGGTCACTTTGCGATACGATACAGGAAGCACAAACCTTGATGACACCGCTATTCGTGACCTTGATGGCGCCGCTGGCCATGCTGGCTTTTGCGATCCAGGATGCGGAATCAGCAGTGATCGAGATTATGGCCTGGGTGCCATTCTTTACGCCATTCTTGTTGATCCTGCGCATGCCAACAGAGCCGCCGCTCTGGGAAGTTATGGCACAGCTTGGAATCATGGCATTGACGACTTTGCTAATCCTGCACCTCGCGACACGGGTATACCGCGCTGGCGCCGTCCACGGCGCCGGAGTAAATGATGTCTGGGCGTTTTTCGGTAAACTCATTCCTGGGAAAAAGAGCACCACTTAAACCGCCTGCTCTTTAACCCCTTCGAAAGTGTCAGCCTTTGCAAGGTCCGGGAATAACCGGGTCCACAGCAGCGCAACGGCGATTGCAACGGAGCCGCCGAGCAGAACCGCACCGACCGGTCCAAGAAAACGCGCGGCGACGCCGCTTTCAAATTCGCCAAGTTCGTTCGACGCGGACACAAAAATGAATGACACTGACGTCACGCGCCCCTTCATTTCGTCTGGTGTGGCCAGTTGGATCAGTGACGCGCGCACGTAGACCGAAATCTCGTCAGCAGCACCCGTGACAATCAGGGCCGCAAAACTGAGCCAGAACAAAGTGGAGAGACCAAAGACCAATGTGGCGGCGCCAAATATACCCACCGCCCAGAACATCCAGGACCCAACCCGGCGAGTCAAAGGCCGGCGCGCCAGAAGGAAGGCAACCGTCACCGCCCCAATCGCTGGTGCAGAAACCAGAATCCCCAACCCGACCTCACCGACATGAAGAACATCTCGCGCGAAGACAGGCAGAAGCGCCACAACGCCGCCGAAAAACACCACAAACAGGTCGAGTGAAATCGCCCCGAGAACGGTCTTGTTGCGGCCAATATAGCGAATGCCTTCAAACACCATATCCATACCTTTGGCCGCGCTGAGCTTCTCGTGCACAGGAGTTTGGGCTGTTGCGATCGCGACGATTGAAAATAGAATCAAGGCCAAGGCGACGCCATAAACCAGGCCAAGACCGCCCGCCGCAAGCATGAGTCCGCCAAGCGCCGGTCCGACAATCTTTGCTGTCTGGAAACCCAGCGAGTTGAACGCGATCGCTGTTGGCAACTCTGCGCGCGGAACCAGTTGCGGATACAGCGCGTTCGCTGCCGCCGGAGTGAACGCATTCACGGTACCAAGTAGGATGGCGACGGAAAAAATCACCGGCAAGGCCTGTGCCGCGGGGAGTGCGATTGTCACAAGCAGAGCCACTGTGCCAACCAGACGGAAGAGATTGCTGACAACCAGGATCATCTTGCGATTGAGACGGTCAGCCGCTTGTCCGCCAATCAGCGAGAGCATCAAGACAGGGACAAACTGCGCCAGACCAACCAGGCCTAACATCAAGGCTGCTTCATTGATCGACAGCCCCATTCCACCTGATTCAATCGGGTCGCGAGCGAGGTCATAGACCTGCCAGCCAATCGCAACCGCCTCCATTTGCCGCGCCGCAGCAACGGACACCCGCATCAGCCAGAACTGCAAATAGGACCGGTGACGGAAGATCTGGAGTGAAGGAGCAATCGCCATGCGCGCGTCCTAAACGCTCGCCGTGACATGGCAATTGGAAATTTTGTCAATGGTGCTTGACATGTCAATGTCACTTGTCTAAATGCTAAGCTCACTTGACACAAGAGGGACACATGTCTGTCGTTCAAACACCAAAATCTTTGGCACTTCTGATTGTCTTTATCAGTCTATTGATCCAGCTCGGCTTCGCGTTCGGCTTATTCGGACCTGCTTGGCTCAGCCCCGTTCTGTCTCTGCCCGCATTGGCGTCGATCGCATTTCTATGGCGGCGTGCGGAGCGCCAGAACCAACAAAGCCAGGCCTTTAACCGGCTTGTCATTTAATTTTCGAGGAGACCAAAAATGGCTCAACAAACTTTCAAATCTGCGAAAAGGCGATACTGGCGGGCCTTCGTCCCGATTATGGCGCTCTATTTAGTCGCAACCTTGGCCGGATCGGCTTTTCTCCTGACGTTCGAAGTCGAACCAACTTGGCTCCAGGCGACAATTGCGTTGGCGTGTACACTGCCAATGGTCTTCTTCCTATTTGTTCAGATCCGGTACTTTCTGGAAACTGATGAATATGATCGGATCATCCAGTTAAAAGGATTTGCAATCGGCGCAGCCATCACAGTCAGCGTCATTTTTCTGGTTGGTTTTTTACAAATGTTCCACGTCATTGATCGCATTGAGGTCTTCTGGTTTGGCCCAGCCTTCTTCGTCGCTTATGGGCTGTCCACCTACGCCATTGGTGGGAGGCAGTGCTTACCGTGAGAAACATCATTCGCGCTCTGCGCGCCGAACATGGCTGGAGCCAGGCAGCCTTGGCAGATCAGCTTGGCGTCTCGCGCCAATCCGTAAACGCTATTGAGACCGGCAAATATGATCCGTCGCTACCCCTGGCCTTTGCCATTGCCCGTCTGTTTGACAAATCGATTGAAGAGATTTTCGACGATCAAACTGAGACAAAACTTGCCGCAGAATAAGGTCTAAGAATCAAAGAGGGGTGCGGACCTTTCGGCTCGCACCCCAATTTGGCTTCTTCAATTCGCGTCCCTGGTTTCCGCTAAGTCGCCATTTTCGCGCATCAACTAAGACCTGAAACTTCCCGTGCTGCTTGCGCAGTTTTGTTAAGTCCCACCATCCAGATCCCCGTTACCGGTGTTCTTTCTGGCCTGCGTTGCGGCTCGTGCCCCGTTCGCAGATATGGCCCTGATCCACCTCTCTAGCTGAGGCTTCACAGACATCGCGTTGCCTTTCCCTTCGTCTCCGCTAGCTCCTTCGCGTCCCTCATTTCTGAGGTTTGCTCTTGAACCCGCTTCGTCCGGGCGCGACGTTCTTCCCGTTTCGGTTTCCGGTGGCTTCCCGGTCCCCTCTGCGGACAGGTGTAGAATGACTCAGATCGAAAAAGAGTCGATAGCAGATCACGTAGATTCATTCAGAATCGGCGAATTATTCCACAGAAACAGCAATTCTGTGGACAGTCTGACAATTTCGTTCCGGATTCGATCCAAACATGTTCGGCGCCATGCTTATTCTTAGCGCGATGTATCATTTTCGTTTTGGAAGTCCAGCTTGAAATGCTGGTCAGGGCGGCTCTATTCGATTTCGTCCAGAAACTCTATTCCAATATCGGTTCTGGTGCGCCAGCGCATCCGCGCTTTTCGCTTGATCCCATACCGCGAGATATTGATGACCATCCCGTCGAGCAAACTATCACCATTTTCGAAGCGGACGCGTGATCCAGTTGGAGATAAATCCAATGCGATTCCCTTCTTCAGATAACGCCCAGCGTTCGACGTTGCGACAACATCTGCATACACGTCGCTTCGTTCAGCACGGCGACGTTCGACCATTTCTGGCTCTAGCTCTGATGTATCCGCGGGCATTTCCGCGCGACGCAACCATCCAAACACGACGGTAACTCCCAATTGCTTCTCTCCTAGTGAAGCAAGATGCGTACCAGTTTACGATTGGCTCAGTCGGCGCGTTTCCGTGTCTATTTTTCGATAGAAGCAAGATCGGCGCCCGGTATGACAAGCCCCGCCGGTTTGTTCGACTTTCAACAACAGGGCATCTTGATCGCAATCCACGCGTATCTCGAAAACTGATTGTGTGTGACCGGACGTCTCACCTTTGACCCACAATTCCTGGCGCGACCGGCTCCAATAGGTCGCTCGGCCGGTTGCCAGCGTCGCTTCCAGAGCCTCGGCATTCATCCACGCCATCATCAGCACTTCGTGACTCTTGGCATCCTGAACAATTGCCGCGACTAAACCGTCTTCATCGAATTTCGGGCGAAGGTCAGGCGTTTCGTCTTGTTCGTGACCAGACAGGGCGGGTTCAAATGACATGCTCATCTCGCAATTTGGCTTGGTCTTCAGGGCTGTAGCCCAATACTTCCAGGATAGCACGCGTGTCTTGCCCGAGCGATGGACCCGCCGATTCGACACCTCCTGGCGTCGCGCTGAGTTTCGGAACAGGCGCCTGCATGGGCACGTCCTGCCCAAGCATTGGCGAGAATACATTCACAATCGCGGCGCGGGCTTTCATATGGGCATCTGCCAACATCTCTTTTGCCGTATTCACAGGACCACTTGGAATCGCATTTGCCTCGCACAGACGCAATACGTCCTGCATGGTCCGGGTCGATGTCCAGTCGCTGATCATCGCATCCAGCTCAAGCTGATTTTCTCCGCGGGCATCATGCGTCGCATACCGAGGATCACCGGCCCAGTCTTTGTCCATCATACGCGACAGGCGTTCAAACAGCGTATCCTGATTAGCGCCAATAATTACCATGCCATCGCGGCACGGATAAGCACCGGAAGGCGCAATTCGAGGCAGTATGCCGCCACTGCGCTCCCGCGTGTGGCCGGCCAGTGCATATTCCGGTATCAGGCTTTCCATGAAGGCCATGACGCTCTCATAGATGGCCGCATCGACGACCTG
>CAYGUD010000067.1:0-9415 GCA_964352865.1 uncultured Hyphomonas sp. | reverse complement strand
GCCTAGAACCGAGCACTCCACCTGGCAGCGCTTCAAGGTTTTCAGGATCCACCGCTGAAACATAATCGAGCCGGTCAAATCCTGCCTCTACTATTCGCGCGCGCGCCTCCGACAGCGCTTCATCCACAGGAACACCAATCGCCACACGGCAGCGCGCACGGTGGAGCGCTGCGCTGATCACATTTGCGGCGTCGCGCTCTTCGGCACTGAGATAAGTGTTACGAGACGATTGCGCGAGCCCGTCCGGGTCGCGAACAGTTTTGCCGCCAATCACTTCAATAGAGAAACCGAGATCGCGCACCATGCGACGGATAATTTGCAATTGCTGAAAGTCTTTCTCGCCAAACACCGCCACGTTCGGTTGCACATGCACGAAAAGCCGAGCCACGACTGTCGCTACGCCATAGAAAAAGTGCGGGCGGTATTGCCCATCCAACAGATCCGACATGCCCTCAACCCGGACATTGGTCTTGGACCCATCTGGATACATCTCCTCGACACTCGGCAAATAGACGATATCTGTTCCGACTTCAGCTAACCGCGCAATGTCGGCTTCTTCGGTACGCGGATACGTATCGAGGTCCTCACCCGGGGCGAATTGCGTCGGATTCACGAAGATGCTGACCACCGTGATGTCGGTTTTCTCGCGCGCCTGTCTGACCAGAGAAACGTGACCATCATGCAGCGCGCCCATGGTCGGTACGAAGCCAATGCTGCGGCCGGCGAGCCGATGTTCGCCTAATGTCTCACGCAGCGCGCGCAGCGTTCTCAAGCGGATTGGAGATTTAATCATTACATTCGCTCCAGAATGGCATTCGTAAACGACCTGTTAACTCTTTCCGGCGATTCCTTAAGACATGAGAAAGCACATCCTTCCCCGCCTGAAAGCGCTGCTGACTGCAGCTTGTGCCACCCTCTACACAAGGCAGACACGGCCCGCCACGCCGAAGTTCAGTCTTGAGCCAGAGCCTGATTGTTTATCTGGTCATGACGATGCATGGCTGTTCGACGCAGAAGCGGCTGCTGAAACGGCGCGGGCAAGACTTTCCACTGAGATGAATGGGCTCGCCGAGAGCTTGTCGGATCTGCGCGAGGCATTGGCCTTGATCCACGGCGAGACACCATTCCCCGTTGAAGCAACGACACTCACGCCGTGTGCGATCCTGCATCACGATGACATGCTGTTTGAAGGCGAAGCGGAAGCGCCCTTCATGCCAGCACAGGAAGAGATTTGCGGCGGTGAAGGGGTCTTCCTGTTCGACGACGCGCCAAGCTTCGAAGACGAGATTGTCGCGCAGCATCAACACGCAGCCTAATGACTTAACGGAGAGACCCCCCGGCTATGGCCGACGGATACGGACATATAGGCGACAACGCCGATACGCTTACGCTTTCCACCCCGGCACAGAAACAGTGCCGGGTTCTCGTTGTTGGTAATGAAAAAGGCGGCGCTGGTAAGTCGACCGTGTCGATTCACATGGCCATCGCGTTGATGCGCATGGGGCGCAAAGTCGGTGTCATCGATCTCGATGTCCGGCAGCGCACGCTGACCCGTTATCTCGAAAATCGAATGCGGTGGATGCAATCAACAAATGCCAAGCTGCCCATGCCGGAAATTATTCGCGTCGACGCCAGCGCTGAGCGCGACCTCGACGCGGCCGAAAAGGAAGAAACCGAGCGTTTTCACACCTCGCTGGAGCGCCTCAAGACGGCCTGTGACCTGATCATTGTCGACGCACCGGGCGGCGATACTTACCTTTCGCGGATCGCCCATATGGCGGCTGACACACTGATCACGCCGCTGAATGATTCGTTTGTCGATTTCGACTTGCTGGGCGACGTCAATCCGCAGACCCTGGTAGTCCTGCGGCCGAGGTTTTATTCAGAAATGGTCTGGCAGTGCCGCAAAAGCAAAGCGCGCACATCGCGTCAGCCGATTGACTGGATCGTGATGCGAAATCGCGTATCGCCGCTGGAAGCGCGGAACAAGCAAAAAGTCGGCGAAGCGCTGTCGAACCTGTCCAAGCGGATTGGCTTTCGGCTAGCGCCTGGACTGTCAGAGCGCGTGATCTATCGTGAACTGTTCCCGGCTGGACTGACGCTGCTGGATTTGACCGAGAGTGGCTCGAATGTCTCATTCACGATGAGCCATGTTGCCGCCCGCCAGGAATTGCGGGATCTGGTGATTTTGCTGCAATTGCCGGAACTGGCAGGAACAGAGATCTCGTTTTAAGTCACCGCGCGACAACAACACCTCTGCTTGCACGCCAACGGCTAATAAGCCGATGCCTCATTCTGACTGCGACGAGCAAACCAATCAAACACCGGAAACTCATCGCGTCGATCACTGAGACGCGCGGGAATAATGAAAGCCGGCGGTCTGAACAGCGCCCCTGGCGGCATGCCAAATGCGGCTTTGACAGCGCGATTAAAATTGGCGTTCGAGGAAAAACCCCATTTTTCTGCGACTTCAGTGAGGCGGCCGCGATGGATCCCGCCTTCCGCCAGGTCCCAAATCGCTGCGTACAAGCGTCGGTCCTGGATATAGCGGCGCACCCCGCCATCAGCTTCGAACATTCGGTATAAGGTTGCGCGCGACAAGTTGAACGTATTGCAAATCTGGGCTGGCAACAGGTTCAGATCGCTTAGATTGTCCTCGATATGATTGCGAATGAGGGCATTCCGCGCCCGCCACCACACAACTCGGTCAGACGAGGCATGGCGATTCTGAGAAATGATCGAATTAGCGAGATGCAAAAGTGTGCTCGGTTGAAATCCGATTGCCCCAGGTGTTCCACTCAGATCAAAGAACAATCGAATTTCAGATGCCAGCAATTTACCTTGCAGAGAGTCCGTTGTGAGCAGAATTGGATCAATTTCGTCAGTATCCGAAAACCCGAGAAGTTCGCGCGGAAAGAATATGATTTCACCGGCCGCTTCCTGGTGACTTCCTTTAAAGGGGAGCGATAAATCCATGATCGCAACTGCGCCTGGCCGCTGCACATACCTTCGTGACTCGAACTCCATCGCGACGGTGCCGGACTGGATCAATTGAACCGCGAGCACGCCCTTGTTGGGCCGAAAAGAGCGGTTGCGGTTGCGGATCAATTGACTGCCTGTCGCGAACCGAGCCCCGGCTAGGGGGCCCTGAACATATGACTGCCAGAGATTTGTTCCGTCTTCATTCAGCGGATGCAGCGCCAGTAATTCAGCAAAGGGTGACCATGCGGTCACCCATTCCGCCATTGAGATTGCAGGTAGGCTCCAGTCCGGTTCGGTCGGGAGCATGGGCGAGAGAGTTGTGACAGCGTTGTTTTGCATGACATCAACTTAGGGTGATTTGAGCACCCAGAAATTCTCAATACGTCTCAAACTTTGCCAAAATCCAAATAATCGCCATTTTTTACCTTAATCTAAAAATCCTCTAACTTTCGATTTTTGAGACATGGAGGTAATGACGAACCGAATACATGCACGTATAAAGTTCACGTACGATGTAATTAAGACATTACTAGTACATGTGAATAGCTCTTAACTTCCTTTTGGTTGCAAATACTAACGTCCCCTAGTACTCACGCAATCAATTGGCGCGCCTTGACCGTTTAACGCAGTCGGTCAAGGCGCATTTTTTATTTATACACCTATTATTAGCACCATTGCTTATTGATTCCTCCGAATCAACTGCTTTTAGCAGAATGTTTACTATTTTTACTTGAGCATCCCTCAGGAAATCGCCCTTACACGCGCAGTATCCGAGCAGTCTTTACACCGCGCAGCGCGCTCTTCCTCACTGATCAAGAATCACGAATGAAGTGACACCCAATCCGCTTGCCCTAAATCAATTGGATCGCCGTCCGCACCAGACTGCTCTGTAAACGCATCCACCTGGTCTGCGAAAAGAGATCCAGGCGTGCCGCCAAATACCTGGCGAACAGATCGATTGAAGTTCGCCGCCGACGAAAACCCCCAGCGCTTGGCAGCTTGCTGGATCCTGCCGCGCCGCTTACCGTTTTCTGATATTTCCAGCAAAGCTCGAAACAGACGACGGTCGACAATGTATTTTCGGACGCCGCCCTCTTCCTCAAACAAGCGATACAACGTTGCCCGAGACACGCCAAACTCCGGCAATATCGTCTCCGCAGAAAGGCTCAAACATGCGAGCCTGCCCTCAATAAATCTATCAATGGCAACACGTTGCGCCACGCGGGCAGATCGCCTCGCGCTGTACTGATGTCGAGGCGCCGTCAGTGCCGCGCTGGCGCAGGTCAATAGCCGATCCAACACATCCAAAGACACCACATCAGCTTCGCTCGATAGATAATCCAGCGTGTGCCTCAAAGCGTGCTGCAATGGTGCGGCCTCCTCGTCGGATTCAGGCAACACACGCAGAGGCGGAATGTCTCCTGCCTGCACGCCCAATTCCCGGTAAGGGATAATGACAATTTCGATCCTGGAAGGGTATTGCAGCGCCTCAAATGGATGCGCAAAGTCACGAAGCACGATACTGCCCGGTCGCGCACCAAATGGCACGCCGTCCGTCGCTCCTGTGGCATGTCCATCGACATAATGCGTCATCACCACAAACCGATTGAGCACGGAGATATGCTCAAGCGTTCGTTTCAGAATCTGGCCGCCAACTGATGCCTGACAAATCAGACACGGCCCGACCGCCCATGTACGGACGGAAAACGGCCTGAGCATCGCCGGCGCGGTCAAGGGAGTCACGGAAAACAGCGGGGCGCAAACTTTGCGCCAGTCAGCAGTCGTCCCGCGCTTGAATGAAGCCTGCACAGACAATGCGTCGCCTGATGCGCGCGAGTTGATTTTATGTATTGCGTTCAAGGCCGATTCCAACGTGAACCCACAGACCAGTAGGATGAATACTTTCCCCTCACTCAACACTAATCACATACAATACTTAATCAACTGACTTTATTAGAATTCTATCCAATTTTTGTACAATATTCGATTACAGGTAGTTTTATCGATATTAGCCACTACAAGCAAAAGCATAGCGCTACACATCCCCTGGCGCTCCAGCAGGTGTTTAAGTGATTATGCAAAACATGATTTGGCGCACAGCGCCGCGGTCCCTACCCGCGATCGATGTCCAGCCCCATCCAGTCTTTCGGGGCGAGATCATAGATCATATCCATCACTTCAAACTGCACGCCAACCGGCTTTCGGGAGTTCGAATTCCACAAGGCGACCACGCCAGATTGCCGCTCCGGATCGAACAGGATGAGCGAGCGATAGCCGTCAACTGCCCCGCGATGCCCGACAACACGATACCCCGGCACGCCATATTTGTAGACCCGCCAGCCGAGCGCATAGCGGGCATCGCGCAAGTGCCCGCCATAGCGGCGGCTCATGCTCGATTGCTCGCGGCGGGTATAGATGCGCGGAGTATGCAATTCATCCAGCGTCTCGATGGCCAGCACCTCTGGCTGCAATCCCATCTGAGCCTGAGCGAAGCGCGCCAGATCCAGGATCGAGCCGTTCACACCGCCAGCCGCCGGCACGCGGTAGTAGGATCGCTTCAAAGGACGTCGCACCGGACGCACATCCGAGCGCCGCTTGCGATAAGGCTCAGCCCAGGAGAATGATCCGGTCAATGCCTCCAGCCCAAAACTCGCATCACGCATGCCGAGTGGCTCAAACAATTCGATGCGCACCACCTCCTCGAACGGAATGCCGCGCACGGATGTGACGATTTCCGAAACCGTATCAAACGCGACGTTCTGATAAGTATGACAGTCGCCGACAGGGCACATCCGCTTCAGCTTGCCGAGGCTTGTGCGGATTTCAGCCGGATTGCCGCCATCTTCGAGGCGCGTGTCATAGGCATTCGGAACAATCCCGATTTTGTGCGAGAGGAGGTCCTCTAACGTGCCAACTTTTTCGCCGCCAAGTGGCAAGCGCAGGGACGTATTGAATTTCGAAATCGTATCTGAAAGCTCGAGCTGTCCGTCTGTCGCCATTTTGCCAAGTGTGGTTGATGCGACGCCTTTAGAGAGTGAGGCCCAGCGGAATACGGTGTCGGGCGTCACGGCTCCGCCATTCAGGCTGGTTTCGCCATAGCCTTCAGCGAACGTGATCTCACCATTTTCAATGACTGCGACGGCGAGCCCGACAATCTCGGTGTCACTAGCCAGGCGGGTGAGGCGCTGATCGAGCGTTTGGTGATCGACCGGTCCCGCCAGGGCGCCGCCCAGGCCGAGGATCAAAACACTGGCAATAAGCCCAAGAAAACGCAGTCCGAACATGAAGATCCCTAAAAAGCAAAAAACTTTAGTCTGGTTTAGAGCCCTCATCTCCTTCAGCAACCACACTACCGGCACCAAAGACCCGTCCGTTCAAGACGGGAAGCGCTGCACCGTCTGGCTCGATCGGCGGTTGGACGTCGCTGAAAGTCATCCGCAAATTGACGTCTGGCGCCGCATCGCTCGGCTCGAAACTCTTATAAGCGGCTTCAATCAGATCCGTGACGTGCTGGTCGCGAGACCGCGCCGTCGACCCGCCAAACATGATCGCGACAACTCGGCGACCGCGGCGTTTGGCACTGGTCATCAGGTTAAATCCTGAGGCGCGGGTGTATCCGGTCTTGATCCCGTCAACTCCCATAACCGTGCCAATCAGGCGATTGTGATTCTTGTAAGTGGCTCGCCCCCATGAAAATTTCTTGTTCGAGAAATAGCCATAATAATCAGCGTGGTCTTCCAAAAGACGCTCGGCCAGAACCGCCATATCGCGCGCCGTGGAGAGTTGTTGTGAATCCGGCAAACCAGACGCGTTTCTGAAAGTTGTATTCTCCATGCCCATGTCACGCGCTTTCGCGGTCATCAGCGTGGCGAACCGCGCCTCCGTTCCGCCGAGGCGCTCTGCGACGACAACCGCTACATCGTTGGCCGATTTGGTCACCAGCGCATTGATCGCGTCTTTTGTCGTAATCGTCGAACCGGCGCGCAGTCGCAGAGACGATGGCGGCTGCTTCGCGGCGGCGCGCGAAACAGGCAGCGACTCATGCAAACGAACCTCGCCCGCTTTCATCGCGTCGAACAGCATGTACAAAGTCATCGCCTTGGTCAGCGATGCTGGATAGCGCGGCGCATCAGCATGACGCGCATGCAGCACTTCATCGCGCTCAAGATCAATAACGATAGAGGCATATTTTTCGGCAGTGGCGGTCGGCGACGCGGCAAGCGTGAGTACGGCAACAGCTGCAAATGCAGACTTTATAAATAGCACTGGGGCATTCACGGCCATGCAGGGGTCCTCCGCTCAGATCTGCCCCGGCGACCCGAGGAAACACTAGGATCGATTGATAAGGTTATCTAGAGGTAAATGCACATGGCAATTTTGTTAGGAATTAGCCATGTTCGTTGATGAATCCACGCAATTGTGCGCCGCACAATAATTTGTTGCAATTGCGAGCATGCTTTGTATATTCCGTTAGGTAACAGAATTGGACATCAAACATGACGGCAACCGACACCCCTTTCGCGTTTCCTTTCAAAGCATTCAGCGCTGAGGCATTCACCAATGCCTTCACGGATAATGATTCGATGGGCGCAATCACCCGCGGCGCGATGGAAGCTTCAACAGCGAGCACACGTGCTTCGATGAAGGGAATGCAGGATGCTGGTCAGACCATGATGACCCACATGAAACAGCAAGTGACCCTGTCGGTTGAGACCACTAAGAAATTCGCTGAAGCGGGCTCATTTGAAGATGCTATGCGCATTCAAACTGGGTTCTTGAAATCAGCCTTTGAAAACAATCTCAAAGGCTTCAACGAAATGTCTGAACTCTATGCTGACACCCTGCGTGAAACGTTCGCGCCGCTGGCCAAGCAAGCAAAAAAGGCAACGAAGAGCGCCAAATAGGTCCAAACACCTAAGGCTCATCGCCTAACGCTAAGACGCGCAAAAATCAGGAAACCGGGCAGAGATGTCCGGTTTTTTTGTTTGCCAAGCTGACAAGACGGCCGAGTCCCGCCACACTGCAGGCATGACAGACTTTATCAACTTCAAATCGCTCAAACGGCCGCCCAAACCAAATACGTGCTTGGTCGCTCCAGAAAATCATTGCCTCGCGGCCGAGCCGGATTTCGCCCCGCCAGAGCTCGACAGGACTGGCCGCGGTCTGTTCTCGAAACTGAGCGAGATCATTGCCGCCGAACGAAGCTTTGGCAAAGTCACCGCCGATGCAGAACAATTGCGACTCAAATTCGTCGCGACGACGGGATTGATGCGCTTTAAGGACGATGTCGATATCGAAGTCATTCCGCTCGAAAATGGCAAAGCAACCCTCGCAATCTACTCGCGATCAAGGGTCGGATATTCCGATATGGGCGCCAATCAGAAGCGCGTCAGAAAATTAATTCACGAACTCGGCACAAAATGATCACTTTGCGGCTTCATCCTTCGGCTCCGCAGCGTCAGTCTACACATTCGAAAAGGAACGCTTATCTTCTAGCTCATGTCTATCAGAATTGACCGCATAAACCTCTCAGATCCGAACGAACCGCAAGGCCCGAATGGTCCCGGCGGTAATGATGAAGATGGCGGTCTGGGGATCGCCACCAAAACCCGTGTTCGGACCAAAAAGCCGAGCATGTATCGGGTCTTGATCCTGAATGATGACTATACACCAATGGAGTTTGTGGTTCTGATCCTGGAGCGCTTCTTCCATAAGAACCGCGAGCAAGCGACACGAATTATGTTGCACGTTCACCAAAAAGGCGTCGGTGTGTGCGGCGTCTACACGTATGAAGTGGCGGAAACGAAAGTCGCGCAAGTTATGGATCTGGCGCGCCGCAATGAGCACCCACTTCAATGCACGATGGAAAAAGAGGACTAGGAGACCACAGATATGCCAAGCTTAACGCCTAGCCTTGAAACCGCACTCGAACGCGCCCTGACAGCCGCCGGCGAGCGCCAGCACGAATATGCGACGCTCGAGCATTTGCTGCTTGCGCTGACAGAGGATGAAGACGCTGTCGAAGTGATGACCGCCTGCAAAGTCGATATCGCTTCGCTGAAACAGGCGCTCGAACAATATATCGACGAAGACTTATCCAGTCTGATCACTGAGAGCCCTTCCGGCCGGGTACAACCAACTGCAGCCTTCCAACGCGTCGTTCAGCGCGCGGTACTGCATGTTGAAAGTTCCGGGCGCGATGAAGTTTCCGGCGCGAATATATTGATTTCGATTTTCTCAGAACGCGAAAGCCATGCGACTTACTTCCTGCAAGAGCAGGACATGACCCGCTATGACGCGGTCAATTATGTCAGCCATGGCGTCTCGAAGGTTCCAGGCCAGGCGCGACCGACCACGCCGCGCGGTGCGGAAGCTGAAGAAACACCGCCAAACGCGCCGCAAAGCGAAGCGCTGGATGCCTATTGCGTCAATC
>CAYGUD010000066.1:0-9422 GCA_964352865.1 uncultured Hyphomonas sp. | reverse complement strand
CTTTGCCCGCAACGGGTGCGCCAGGTGACGATGAGGCCTGGATGGCGAGTGAGTTGAAAGCCAGCCTCGCCCGTATAACTGAGCATTATGAAGCGATGGAGTTTCGCAAAGCCGCAGCCGAGACGCGGGCGCTTTGGGCGGCCGGTAATGAATATCTCACGCGCGCTGAGCCATGGGTGAAATACAAGAATGATGTCGACGCGGCCGCGGTCGGCGTGCGCACCGGGCTTAATCTGGTCGCAATCTTTGCGATCATCGCCCAGCCCCTCATCCCGAACACAGCTAAGACCATTCTCGACACGCTTGGCATTCCGGACGAGAATCGTAATTGGCCATTATCAGATGATGACACGCTGCTCGACGCGCTGCCGCACGGCATGCCGATCCAGGCCCCGCCGGTTCTGTTCCAAAAAATCGAAGACGCAATGGTCGAAGAGTGGACGACACGTTTCGGCGGCGAAGAAAGCTGAAAAATGCCCCTCCAGAACCGCGTTGACCCTTTCGGCCTGATCCATGCGGTGCCGGAACGCGGCCTGTTAATGGGCAATCGCGGCGGCTGTTTTCACACTGCAGAGCGCACTTTGAAGCCTACGCATTGGAAGACGCGGCAATGGATCACGTGCGTGCTCGATTTCAAGGATCGTCGCCGCACGCTGATGAGCGACGGCCTGTACACTGAATTGTTCTTCCTCGATGAAGCCACCGCGCTCTCCGCCGGGCATCGGCCTTGTTATGAATGCCGCTATCCAGATGCCAAGCGTTTTCGCGAGGCGCTGGTGCGTTCGGGTGTGTTTCACTATCGCCCCAAGGCGAGTGATCTAAGTGATGCGATATCCGGCGAGATTCAGGCCGTGCTAAAAGGAAAATCAGAGCGCGAAGTGGTCGCGATCACCGACTTGCCGGATGGCGCGATGTTCACCACCGGCTCGACGGCCTACCTGAAATGGCAAGATCGCGCTCATGCCTGGCGCTTTGGCGGTTATGGTGCGCCGTCAGATCTGCCCGAAAAAGCCGTCCGCCTGACCCCGCATATTACATGTCAGGCGCTTACGCATGGCTACACGCCGGCGCTGCACCCAAGCCTTCAGGCCTAGTCGATTGGCCGTGTGACAATCAACTCATTGATCCGGTCCGCTTTGCTCTTGGCCATCAGAACATTGTGCAGAGACCAGATCTCGCCATCGCCAAGCGTGATTTCAATATCGCCCGTCAGGCCGAAGCCGAGCATACGGTGGCGCAGGAAATCGTCTTTGCGATAGCGGCAACGCGCATTGGCGCCGCTTTCAGCCCGGTCACCGCTGCCCCAGAACACTCGCTCTCGCACTTGTCCCGGCGCAATCTCGTAGAACTTGACTTTGTCGAAGCCGAAAAACATCACCGCCCACATGACAAAGACGGACACGCCAATGAACCAATAGAAGGATGTGCTCATCCGGATATCGAGACCGCCAATGAAAGATGCAATCGGGCCGGACAGGTTTGCCATGAATAGCAGGATACCGCCAATCGCCAGAATGAGCCCAAGAATAACCGAATTGGCGCCGCGCAATTTCACAGTGGTCGAGAAGATAATGAACAGTAGAACGAACACAAAAGTCTGCCCTTGCACGCGCGCTGCCGTGCTAACGGCTTCGGCGCCTTCACTTGGCAAGAAGGTCGAAATCGACCCAAAGATCAGTCCCAATGCCCAGATTGGCCACCAATAGAAAATCGGTGAATGTGCGTAGACTTTCAGCGTGCCCAATTGATTGAGCATGTCTTGCCCATGTATATGATCATGTGTCGCCGCAGGTTGCGCCGGTGCTGTTGTAGGCTGTGCAGGTGTTTCGGACATGCGTGTCCCTCCATCGCTAAACCAAGCTTAGCAATACGAGACGAGAAGCGAAATCGATTTATTTTTTGGGCTCGGACAACCTTAGGCGTTTTCGTCTTCATCCGACGGCTCAGCTGTATTGCGCAGCCGCAGACGTTCCTGAAGCGCCATCAAAGCCAATCCGCGGAACAAGGTTCCCCGATCGGCGCCTTTTTTATAGCTCAGACGCTTATACGTCGTGATCATACCGTCACAGAGTTCTTTATTCTCTTTGGTGTTGCGCTCTTCTTGCTCGAGCAAAACCAACATGCGCTCGACCGAAGGTTCCAGTGTTGAAAGATTGACCATCCAATTGACCACTTCGTTTCGCGACGCTGCTCGGCGATTGGCAGCGGTTTGTGGGGCGTTCAGCAAATCAATGATCAGTTGCGTCTCGCGTTGACGAAGTTCTTTTGGAAATTCTGTTACTTTTTCGAGCTCAGCGCCTTCAATATTGCGCGCGCAATCATCGGCATTTTCGTCGCCAAGATAATCATAAGTCGCGATCATAACGCCGATCATTTCTTTAACGTGCTCGTCGCTGGCCACTTTCGAGAGCTCGAGAATTTCGTTGACGAATTTCTCCCGCATCCTCAGCCCGGCAACCCGGTTCGCATCCCTTGCACTGCGACCACGTATGAATTCTTGTTGGGCAATTTTGCGAAAGTCGACATAGAGCGCGGGGCGGCGGTCTTTCAGCGTCATGAAGATTTCGCCATACATATCGCCTGAATCTGCGAGACGCTGAACTTCAGCATCAAACATCGCCGGATCAACAGGTTCACTGCCGCCGCAAGCGGACAGTCCGAATACGGTGCACGCAAACAGAGCGGCTTTTAATCCTCGGCGAATGCTCATGGTTTTCCTCTTCCACAAGATTGAAAGGCATGACTTGCCTAACTCCTACATTGCCGCCACGATGGCACAGTTACCTTAATATGCTGATAAGTGAGGGCTTATGTTTCGTTCGGTTCCAATAATTTCTTCGCTCGCAATGGCAGCCTGTCTCGCCGCATGTGCGCCGGCTCAAACCACAGGCTCTGCCGCCAATATGGATGGATCCGCGGGACCAGTCGAAACCGCGCGGCAGATCAAAGCGCCGGTCGAAATAACCGCAGATATGCCGACTGCCGGCACCAATCTGATTGATCTCTACACCTATCTACACACCAATCCGGAGCTCTCGTTCAAAGAGGTGAAAAGCTCTGCCATCCTGGCCAATGAGCTGGAAAGTCTCGGCTTCACGGTCACAACCGGGCTTGGCGACACCTGGACGCGAGAGAAATCGATGCGTGATTATGGCGTCGTGCGCGACGGCGTTGGCGGATATGGCGTTGTCGGCGTGTTCGAGAATGGCGATGGTCCGACGGTTCTGATTCGGGCTGATATGGATGCCCTGCCCGTCGCCGAACGCACCGGCGTGCCGCACGCTTCGCAAGTCGTCGACGAGACCTGGACGGGCGTTTCAAACGGCGTCATGCACGCCTGCGGCCACGATATCCACATGACCAGCTGGGTCGGCACGGCGCGCAATCTCATCGCGGCCAAGGACGAATGGTCCGGCACGCTGATCATGATTGCGCAACCGGCAGAAGAGCTAGGCAATGGTGCCAAAGCGATGATCGCCGACGGTTTGTTCGAACGCTTTCCGCAACCTGATTACAATCTTGCGCTACATGTCTCCGCCAGCATCCCGAGTGGTAAAGTCTCCTATTCGTCCGGCTTTGCGCTCGCCAATGTTGATAGTATCGACATCACCGTCAAAGGCGTGGGTGGCCACGGCGCCTATCCCCACACGACCAAAGACCCGGTCATTGTCGGGGCCTCAATTGTGACGGCTGTTCAGACCCTTGTTTCGCGCAATGTGAACCCGCAGACGCCTGCGGTTGTCACAGTTGGCTCATTCCAGGCAGGCGCCAAACATAATATCATTTCAGACGAAGCGAAGCTGCTGCTCACAGTGCGGTCTTATGATGACGACACGCGCGCCATGTTGATCGAGGGCATTGAACGCATCGCAAGAGCGCAAGCCATGGCGTTTGGTGCGCCCGAGCCTGAAATTTTCGTCGAGCCGGATTATACGCCATCGACTTTCAATGATCCTGACCTCGCTGCGACAGCCGCCGCGGCCATCGGGGCGGCCATTGGCGCTGATAATGTCAGTCAGGTTGAACCCGTCATGGGCGGTGAGGATTTCAGCCAATATGGCCGCACGGATGCCAAGATCCCGAGCCTGATCTACTGGGTCGGCGCGGCGGATCCGGAAAAATGGCAAGCCGCCCAGGATAGTGCACTCGGATTGCCGTCATTGCATTCGCCATTCTTTTCACCGGACTTTGAGCCCACAATCGAAACCGGTGTCACGAGTATGACCGCGACCGCACTGGCTTTGTTTGAAAGCAACTAGCGGGTTCATGCGACGCGGCTTGCGCAGCAACTGCCGCAGTTCGCGCCACGACACCCCTAGTCTCCGGCAGCATAGAAGATAGGTTGGTGATAAGGACAGTGCGAGGGAGTGCATCATGGATGTCAGTACAGCGGTCAAAAAGCGGATTTCGACACGGGGGTTTCTCACAACACCCCTCCCGAAAAATGACGTCGTACAATGGCTGGTCGATGCGCAGCGCGCCCCATCTGGCGGCAATTTGCAGCCCTGGCGCGTAATTGCTCTGACCGGTGATGACAAAACTGCGGTTGAAAACCTCGCGGCCGAGAAACTCCTCTCCAATCCCCGCGGTGAACCAACCGACTATCCGATCTATCCGGAATACATCTCGGATGCCCAAAACGCCCGCCGCCGCGCTGTTGGCGAAGCCATGTACGGCAAGATCGGCATTCCGCGTGAGGACCGCGCCGGGCGCATGGTCTGGTTTGCCAAGAATTATCGCTTTTTCAATGCCCCACTAGCGCTCTTCATTGTCATGGATGAGCGGGTTGGTCATGGCCAATGGGGACATGCCGGGATGTTCATGCAAACCCTCTGTCTGCTCGCCGAAGAGCGCGGCTGGGGTACGTGTATGCAGGAATGCTGGGGCATCTTGCGACCGACGCTGAAAGACCATCTCGGCCTGGCTGAGCATGAAATGGTCTGGTGCGGCATGGCTGTTGGCATCGCGGATCCGGATGATCCGGTAAATGAACTCTATACCGACCGCGCAGACCTCGAAGAGTTTGCAGACCTACGCGGCTTTTAACGCCTCGCTTCGACCAAATTGATGCCACACTGCCCGATCAAGTTCAGGGCATGGAAACGACTCGCCGCACCGTCTTGAACAGCCTGTTTGCTCTGCCGCTCTTGCCGAGCGTCAGTGCCCTCAATGAAACCAAAGCAAGCCGCCTGATTGTTAAAGCCCGCGGACAGATCGGGGTCACCACGTCCTATGATGGCGCTTATGTTCGGCTCGATTATCCTGGCGGCGACGTGCCAAGAGCAAGCGGCGTCTGCATCGATGTGATCATTCGCGCCTACCGAGATGCTTTTGACTTTGATTTTCAGGAAAAGATCCATCAGGACATGGCGGCGAATTTTAGTCTCTATCCAAAACGCTGGGGCCTGACCCGTACCGATCGCAATATTGACCATCGCCGCGTTCCAAATGTCGAGACCTGGCTCAAACGTCATGGCCATGAATTGCCAGCCTCGGACTGGCAGCCTGGCGACTTGTTGACGTGCCGGGTGAATGGCAGTCTGCCGCACATTGGTATCCTGTCCAGCCGCAAGGATCGCCGTGGTCGCTGGAAGGCGATCCACAATATCGGCCTCGGCACACTCGAGGACAGTCGCATCTGGAAGTATGGCGACCAGCGGCGTTTCCGGTTCCTGCCTAGCTGAGCATCAGTCGAAAACGCAGAAAGTGTTCGTCCCAGCCTTTGTCATGGCCTGTGAGTTCAGCAAATTTGGTAATCCCGGTATGGGTCATGGTCAGCTGCGTCCCGCCATCCACGGCAAGCAGGTCCCACGTCACAGTCGTGATCACACCCTCCAGCCATTGATGCGTGAACGTATGGACAAGTTTGCTTGGTGGGTCGAAAGCCAGGACGTCACCCCACATCAATTTGCGATCATCCTTATCTTGATGGAAGCTGAGATATTGAAACGACACACCTGTCTTCATGTCGCGATCGATCTCGTGAAACCAGCGCGCCAAAAGCTCCTTGTCGGTCAAATGACTCCAAACTTTTTCCCGTGTCGCGTTTAAGTAAATCGTCTTCACCATCACGGCTTCAGTCATCATCCATCTCCACTGCTTGTTTTAGACTTGCGAGTTTTTCATCCCAGAACTGGTCGAAGAAGCTGACCCAGTCGGAAACGGTTTTCAGCGCTTCCGGTTGCAGGGCATGCAAACGCTGCCGCCCCAGCGCCCGGACACGGATCAACCCGCCTTGCTCAAGGATTTTTAAGTGCTTGGCCACGGCTGGACGGGTCATCTCATACTGCGCCGTGATATCGTTCAGGCTGCGTTCGCCATCCGATAGCATCGCCATGATGCTGCGCCGTGTCGGGTCGGCGATGGCGCGAAAAACCAGTTGCTCTGACATGATATGAAACCTTTTAGTTTCCTTACATAGGAAACCTATTAGTTTCATGTCAAGCGTAAATTGGTGGCTGGCATGTCTGGCAAAGCGCGCTACACAGGCGCCATGAAAATCGCGACCTGGAACGTCAATTCCATCAAAGCCCGCCTGCCCACAGTGATCGAAGTCCTCAAGGCCATCGATTGCGACGTGATCTGCCTGCAAGAAATCAAATGTGAGACGGCCGCGTTTCCTTACATGGAAATCGAAGAGCTCGGCTATAATGTCGAAGCGCATGGACAGAAGAGCTATAATGGCGTCGCCATGCTGTCGCGCTATCCCCTGGAAGATGTCGTCAAGGGCCTCCCTGGCAATGAAGACGATGAGCAGGCCCGCTATATCGAAGCCCTTGTGCTCGCTGACACGCCCGTACGCGTTGGCGGTCTTTATTTGCCGAATGGCAATCCAGCGCCAGGCCCGAAATATGACTATAAGCTGGACTGGATGAGACATCTGCAAACCCATGCCGCCAATCTGATGCAGGCCGAAGAGCCGCTGGTGCTGTGCGGCGACTATAATGTCATTCCGCGCGGCGAAGATTGCTGGGAAGAAACCGTCTGGGAGGGCGACGCGCTAACGCTACCACAAAGCCGGGCTGCGTTTCGACGGCTGAAAAATATGGGGCTGACCGAGGCATTCGAAGCAACCGACAATCGCGGCCACGAATACACGTTCTGGGACTATCAGGGCGGCGCCTGGCAAAAAGACCATGGCATCCGCATCGACCATCACTTGCTGAGCCCGCAAGCGGCAGACCTTCTGGAAAGTGTTGAAATTTATCGCAAGGCGCGCGGGCTTGAGAAGCCGTCAGACCATGTGCCGGTCATTTTGAACTTGCGCGACTAGAGCCAAACCGTCACGAATTTCCTGAAATCAGTTCCGTACGCAATTGGTGTTATATGCCGCGACCTGATCATTCAGCGTCACGATCAAAGCCTGCAGCGTCGCCTCTTTTTGCATCAAGGTGGCTTTCAGCGTCTCATATTCGGTTTTGGTCGCGTTCGCTTCTTCAGCCTCTTTCGATCCGAAATTGCGCATCGCTTCAGCATTTTCCCAGGCATCGCCGGCTGCTTCAACTTCATCGACCAGTGTAAGACGCGTCTCAGCGATTTGCTGCGCTTCTGACTGGCGGTCTTGCAATTGCGCCGCTTGCTGAGAGCAAGACTGCGCCATTGCGCCGGGAGCGGTCAGAATAGCAATCGCTGCGAGAGCACTCAGGGAAGAAATCATTGGTTTCATTCAATTATCTCTACTTATTCGGAGCTGAAGCGATCCTGAACGTAAACGCCCAGATCTAGCCCAAAGTGTGACAACAGCGTGGAAGGATCAGTCTTTGTTCAAATCCCGCCGCGCGCGCGAAACCCGTTCAGGATCTGCGAAACTGTCGATCAGATTGAACATTGCCGCGAAATCGTCAAGCAGCTCCCGAACCCGATCAGGATTGTCCAGCGGCGTAAACATTGAACCCGGCTCAAACAAATCGCCGCCTTCGAGCGCGATCAGCAATTCATTGGTCTGAAAGGCACAACGCAGTTTCCCGCC
The DNA here is from genome assembly GCA_964352865.1 of uncultured Hyphomonas sp. Lineage (GTDB taxonomy): Bacteria > Pseudomonadota > Alphaproteobacteria > Caulobacterales > Hyphomonadaceae > Henriciella. The sequence goes on along the minus strand of CAYGUD010000066.1, from coordinate 1,453 downwards.
GCGAAACACTTTTTCCAACTCGATCAGGCGTTGCATCAAATCTGGTGTCAGCAAAAACCGCGCTTCGACCTGGTCTGTCGAGTAGACTTCAAAGGCTTGCTCAAAGGCTTTGGACTCTAGCCGCACACGCTCCATACCGCGCCCGCCGCCGAACCGGTTGAACAGTCCAGCGTCGCGCATGACGGTCGTGCGGCCGTGGAAATTCTTGTGAAATCGAAAGCGCAAACACTGGCCATCAAACACGGTTACCCAACGCGTGCGACTTCGCCCGCGAGAATCCGTCGTCCGGCGGCGCTCCTGCAAGCGGGCTTCGAAGAATTCGAAATCCACACCATTGCGGACGCCGGTCAGTTTATCTTCAAAATCGGAGCGATCCCAACTCGGCACCAGACCGGCCGCGTGCACGTCCATGATTGTGTCCTGCGGCCCGGGATTAGGATCGAACATCATCGCAAAGCGCGCCGCGACGGGCTCGATGATCATTTGCTTGGCACGTTTGCCAATCTGATTAAGCGGCCCCCGCCCTGCCCCGTGAACCGCAAAGCCGATGACACCAGCCACGATGGCCAGATGCGGCACACGAAAGGCGAGGAAACCCAGCAACGCCCCAACCAAAGCAATCGCGCCGCCTATCCAGGACCAGCGCACGGAGGATTTCGCCGCCGCTTGACGCTCGACTTCCTGCGCCCGCAGCGCCGGTTGCAACTCCTCCTGATAGACTCGCGGAAAATCCGCAAAATCCTTAGGCAGGCCGCGCATCGATTGCTGGATCAGCGGATCGATCTCTGCGTTATTACTCCAAGGCTGTTTAGATGTCGGCGTAGACATGGCGTTCTCCGGCAAACCCTTCATGGGTTACCGCGCCAAGATGGGCCGGACCGACCAATTTCGCAAATTTCGACAGCGTGCCATTGCCATAGGCTGTCACACGCGGCGCCCATTTACGCTTGCGGTCTTCAATCTCAGCGGGCGTCAAGCGCACATCAATTGTGCCGTTTTCAGCGTCGATCGTGATGATGTCGCCATCTTCCAGCATTCCGATCGGGCCGCCTTCCTGGGCTTCAGGACCAACATGTCCGATACAGAATCCGCGCGTCGCGCCAGAGAACCGGCCATCCGTGATCAGCGCAACCTTGTCGCCCATGCCCTGGCCGTAAATTGCCGCCGTGGTGGACAGCATTTCGCGCATGCCCGGACCGCCCTTCGGCCCTTCATAGCGGATGACAAGAACATCGCCTGCTTCATATTCGCGCTTGGAAACAGCTTCGAAACACGCTTCTTCGCCGTCAAATACGCGGGCCTTTCCGGTGAATTGTAGTTTCTCGAGCCCCGCGACTTTTACAATCGCACCGTCTGGCGCCAGTGAGCCCCAGAGGCCCACCACACCGCCATTTTCAGTAATGGGCTTGCCGGCTGGATAAATGACTTTCTGGGTCTCGTCGAAGCTCATATC
>CAYGUD010000065.1:8086-9636 GCA_964352865.1 uncultured Hyphomonas sp. | reverse complement strand
CGACGACGCCTTTCCAGCGATAAGTCGACGCCATTGGACCTTCAATATTAGCGCAGGCCGCCGCGCGAGACTCAACCGCGTCATCAGCGATAGAGCGCGCCACACGCTGGCGCGGGCAAGTGATGCGGTAGAGGGTAAGCTCGGTCAAATCTCAACTCCCAGAGCTTCAGCGACCGAAAACACGTCCTTATCACCGCGGCCGCACATATTCATAATCAGCAAGCCGTCTTTGCCCAGGTCTTCGGCAACTTCGCCGACGCGGGCCAAAGCGTGGCTTGGTTCCAGCGCCGGAATAATGCCTTCAAGACGCGTGCAGAGCTGGAAAGCTTCCAGCGCTTCGCGGTCAGTACACGTCAAATACTCAGCGCGTCCGGTATCCCGCAGGAAGCTGTGTTCCGGACCAATACCTGGATAGTCGAGCCCCGCAGAAATCGAGTGCGCGTCAATGATCTGCCCATCATCCGTTTGCAGGAGATACGTCTTATTGCCGTGCAGGATCCCAGGGGCGCCGCCATTCAAGGCCGCTGCATGCTGTCCACTTTCGATCCCGTGTCCTGACGCCTCAACGCCGATCAATCGAACATTTTCGTCCTCAATGAACGGATGAAACAGGCCTATCGCGTTCGATCCGCCGCCAATACAGGCCATGACGGCATCCGGAAGGCGGCCTTCGCGTTCCAGGATCTGGGCCCGCGCTTCTTTGCCGATAATGCTCTGAAAATCGCGGACAAGTTCCGGATATGGATGCGGACCTGCAGCTGTTCCAATGCAATAAAACGTATCCTCGACATTGGTCACCCAGTCGCGGAGCGCTTCATTCATCGCATCCTTGAGCGTTCCCGTTCCGGAGGAAACCGGAATAATTTCTGCGCCGAGCAATTTCATGCGAAAGACATTGGGTTTTTGTCGCTCGACATCGGTCTCGCCCATAAACACAATGCATTTCAAGCCAAAGCGCGCGCAAACTGTCGCGGTTGCCACGCCGTGCTGTCCAGCGCCGGTTTCAGCGATGATCCGGGTTTTGCCCATCCGCATCGCCAGAAGGACCTGACCGAGGCAATTATTGATTTTGTGGGCACCGGTATGATTGAGCTCATCACGCTTGAGATAGATTTTTGCGCTGCCAAAATGTTCCGTCAGGCGTTCCGCGAAATAGAGCGGGCTAGGGCGGCCAACATAATGTGCCCATAGATCATCCATTTGCGCTGCGAAGGCAGGATCTTTCTTCGCAGCCCGATATTCCTGCTCAAGGTCGAGGATGAGCGGCATCAGGGTCTCAGCGACATAGCGGCCGCCGAACTCACCAAATCGACCATTCTCATCGGGCCATTGGTCCCAGGTATTTCTCAAATCCATTATTAGGCTCTCTAGGCAGATTTTGCGGCGTCAATGAACGCACGGATAAGATCCTCGTCCTTTACGCCCGGGGCGCGTTCGACGCCAGTGGAAACATCCACAGCTGTCGCACCTGTCGCAGTCACAGCGGCTTCGACATTGTCCGGAGTCAATCCGCCAGCCAGGATCCACGGAACGCCGGGGTCAAACCCGTC
>CAYGUD010000065.1:6508-8076 GCA_964352865.1 uncultured Hyphomonas sp. | reverse complement strand
TCGACGGTTTCCGGATTGCCACCTGGTCGGTCCGAATCATCTGGCGGCTTGGCGTCAATCAGCAAGCGATCCACGCGCCAGTGATCGAGCATTTCGAGATCGTCTTCAGAAGCAACACTGACCGCGCGCCAGAGCTCGCAAATACCCGTGCAATCGCGCCACCACCGCACGACTTGGTCGGGGGTTTCTTTGCCATGCAATTGAATCGCATCAGGTTCAATATCGTGCAGGACCTGTTCGAAAAAGTCTTCGTCTGGATCGACCAGAAGGATCACAGATAACAGACCAAGATCTTGAGCGAATTCTGACAGTCCGATGACGTCTTCGAAAGCATCTTCGCCTTCACCAAGGACATTTCGTGGACTTTTGGGAAACAGCACAAAGCCGACCCAATCCGCACCCGCTTCCGCCGCGGCGCGAATGTGCGCTGTATCTTTAAGTCCGCAAATTTTTACTTGTGTCATGGCGGGTCTGGTGGTCGGCAACCGCGAGTGAGTCAAGCAAGAAAGGTTATTCAGCCGCGCCCAATCCCAGCGCCTTGATCAGGCCCTTGGCTGTGTTCTGGTCGAACTTGGCTCTGAGTTTGATATACGGACCTTCTTCCTTGAAGCGCGCCGCTTCGAAATCGTCATCCTCGAACCCGGCAACATTCCAACCGAGGCTGACCCAGATATTATCCTTCGGGCTAAATCCAATACTTGGACCGTATGACCATTGGGCTGTCTCTGTCGCATCATTGTGTGACCACGTCGTCTGGAACCCGATATCAACGCGCTTCGTGAGATCGTGGCGAATTTCACTCCCGAGCAAGTGCGTCAATGCCGTTGCACTGGTCCCTTCAAATTCTACCTCAACCCGCTTTATGCCATGATAGACGGACAATTGCGTCCTTTTGGACAGCATCGCATTGGCGGCGAAATTGTTCACAATTTTGGCGCGGTCCTGGACGCCTTCTTCGTTCAAGTGACCAATGTCCAGCCGATTGAGAATGACCAGGCCTTCGCCGCGTGGACGCCACGCCGCACCAACTCGGATATCGGATTGTTCGCGGTCACCGCGATCAGAGATATTCTCCCATTGGTGCCGCCCAGCCGCGCTGAAGGACAGTGTCTTGGTAATTTCGCGCGCCCCGCCCAGAGTCGCAACCAGTCTGGTGCCCGAGGTACTCTTTCTGGCTTCAATGCGGGCGGACCCGGCCATACTGTCAGCCTGGAATGCTGCGCCGAAATAGCCTGATGCGTATTGCTCTGCCTGGGTCAAAGGACTGCGCGTCCCCTCATCAAGCGGCCCCAGCGCATCATCTGGAACAACATCAAGCGTCTGATCATCGCCATCAACATTGGCCCGGCGCGCCAGACCGCCGCTGACGGTCCAGGCATCATTTACCTGCCAGATCTGATCAACGCCGACTGTGGCGCCAATCCGGCGACCGCTATCATTGGTCAGCATATCCGTGGCGGCGCGCAACTGCGTTCCGCCGCGAGGTTCCCAAGTGATTCCCGCAATCGTATTCTGACCCGACGCATTCGCGCCATTGGTAATTTCATGGCGAATATTCGCTGTGGCTT
>CAYGUD010000065.1:0-6408 GCA_964352865.1 uncultured Hyphomonas sp. | reverse complement strand
ACAGCGTCAGCGACCGTGCGCCGCGCACTCTGAGTCAAGTTGGTTTCCTGATAGGCCTGTGCGTTCAGGGACCGAACCGTGCGATCAGAGCGATTGGCATTTTCTTCTATGCCCAGTTCGGCCGTCAGTTGCGCGCCGATCCGGCGAACAGCAGACGTCGATGAGGCCTGCTGACCAAGGCCAAACCCCGCCGACTCTTCGCGGAAATAACCCGTGACATTGAGTTTTTCAGTGCGCCTTGTGGCTTCGACCAGAACGGCTTCTCCGTTGGTCTTGCCAAGCTCGGTATCAGAGTCTGTCGACGCGTATTCTGCGCGCACCTCTGTATTCTTATCCACCTGAAGCGTGATATCTGTCGCGATCAAGTTCGAGCCTTCAACATCACTCGAAGCGCCGTCTTCTTCATGGATCAGTGTAATGCCCGTCTGCAAGGCGCCATTTGCAAAGCGTGTCTCGGCCCGAACACCCGCAGTGACACCGCGTTCGCCTGATTCAGAGGTCTCATAATCGACAACAATCACATTCGGGTTGAGGCTTATATCGGTCGCTGCAACAGGCTGCCGGAAGAATAGCTCACCGCTGACATAGTCGATTTCATAGTCAATATAACGGCTTAGCAAGCGCTGGCTGAGTATGATATCCGAACGGAACCGATCGCGGGTTTCGATCGTAATCACTTCAGAAGAGCGCACCAATGGTGCGGATTGCAATGTAAACGGCCCGGATGTGCCGTCAGCGGCCAGTTCATCTTTGACAAAGGTCTGATTGGTCTCAGCCGCAAATGCCGTGATTGATACATCTTCGCTTTCATAATCGGCTTTCAGGCCGGACATGCGCCGCGAATAGCGCCCAAGATCAGTTTCTGTGAACCCGGTTTCGAAATCGCCGAACACGGCCTGAAACGTGTTCTTCTCGAGTTTCACATAGACCGGATAGCGGCTCTCAGCATTATTATTCTGCCAGGTGCGGTCGCCATACAGCGTGTAATAGGCATTAGGGTCGATCTCGTCGAAGATCTCGCCATCCTGGGCGCCGCGCCTTTTGGCTGTATCGACCGCAACCGTCAGCAACCAATCGCCTTTGATCACACCTTTGGCAAAGAATGCCAGCCGCCCATCATTGCCACTTTCAAGCAATTCGCGACCATTCGCTTCGGCGAGACGGGTTGATCCCGTTTCAGCTTCCGCGACGCCGACAATAATCCAGTCCCGCTTTTCTGGCGCGAGCCAGACATCAATTTCCTCAATTGCGCCATCCTGAAGCGGGACCTGCACGCGGACGCGGCCGGATTCTAGCGTCGGCTCAAGCTCAACCCGGACAATCCCGTCTGCACCAACTCGGAGCCCGGTGACGGCCGCAAATCCGGCATCGACCGGAGATTCAAATTCTTCTTCGGCTTCTTGCGCCAGCCGGTACGGATCCGCCACGCTTAGCTCAACGACCCGGCCTTCATGGACCGGGTGACCGTCAGCACCTTCAAGGCGAATAGCAATCACTGGCTTGGTTCGTCCATCGGCGACCAGAATGGACTGATCCTCGACGCGGTAGGCACGATCTACTTGATCCACGAACCAGACTGAGCGCTCGAGCCGCTCGACTTCGTCGCCAGCGGAATTCAGCAGGCGTGCGGTAAACCGGTTTTCACCGCGCTGAATATCAACACCTGCCCAGCGCGAGATCGCAACATCGCGGTTCACGGAGAGGTCTCTCCCAGAGAAATTCAAACCTGGCACCGCCGCGCCATTCAGCTCGACGCGCACGTGAAAGCGCGGGTCGTGCTTGATACCGAGATTGACCGAACGGCCATGCGGCGTCTGTTCAAGGCCAGGATAGATCCATTCCAGGCCAGCCTCTTCCTGACTGTTCAACCAGGTCTGGTCATAAAGCTCTTCGTCGCGTGTCTTCGCAACGTCAACGATTTCCGATTTGGTGACTGCATTGATGCGCTTCAAATAGAAATTCGCGCGCCAGATGCTGCCGCCCTGGGCATCGACGAATTTCGACAAGGCGCTACCCGCATAACGGGTATTCTCTTCGCAGATGATGGGTTCGTAACCTGGAGGCAGCGTGGCTTCATCAACCTGGACCACATGCGTACCGGGTTTGACGCCTTCAAAGTGGAAGAGGCCGTCACTATCAGTGACCACGTAGTGCCCGGTTTCCATGTAGAGGCGCACACCTTCAACGCCTTCACCGTCGAGGATGGTGCGCGCCCACTCATTGTCAGGGCGGCATGCCGCCTCTGCCACGCGTCCAATGATCGTCAGGCGCGAGGTCAGAAGATCTTCTTCGATATAGACCGCTGCTTCCGCCTGATTGGAGAGGACGGCGCCGGTATTGTTAATCGCGACCACGCGGTTGACGGCTTCGCCAAGCGGGGCCCCAGGACCGACAGATGTAAGGTAGGTTAACTGGACGGTCGTGTCCGGCAGCACCAAACCGCCCGAAAATGTCAGCTTTAATCCTTCACCAGAGATCACAGGATCAGCGAATGGGGCGCCATCATAGCGCGCAGATCCGGCAATATAGCGCAGCCCCTTTGGCAATGTATCGCGAAGGGAAAACGGCGCCGGGACTGTACCTGAATTCTCCAGGTCGATAGTGTATCCAACAAAGTCGCCGACAGAGGCTTGTTGATCCGAGGCTCGCTTGCGAACAACAAGTTCACCATTTGGATCCAGAGGGATATCCAGATTGACCGGTCCTGACGCTGTGACATCAAAAACCTGGCCATATGATGCCTGCATATCCAATTCATACGGAGCGTTCGGAAGGTTTTCCAGGCTCGCCTCATCTCTAATGGAAGGGAACAGGTAACCGTCTGGCGCATTCACCACGATTTGATAACGGCCTGGCGCCAGGATCGGAAAGAAGAAGACCCCGGGCGCAGCTGGGTAAGTGATCCCGCTCGTATCTGTTACCGATTCGCCCGTCAGGACGGATGACGGGTAGGACCCAGTCCCATCAAGACCCATAATCTCGGCTGGCAGACCAGTCGAAACATCCACGATCGTCACACTCACCTGATCCAGAAGATCACCTGTGAAACTGTCAAAAACCCGGCCAAATGGATCAACCAGCGCGGTATCGACCGACACCTCCGTCGCATCGAACGCGTCGACATAAGTCGCTGTCAGTTGCGTATCCTGCGGCGCGGTAATTGTTCGATCATTCGGCGATGTCGGGGCTGCGCTACTCGGGAAGAATCCATAGAAATGGCCGGAATCTGTTTGATCCTCGTACAGACGTAGCGTGATCGTATCGCCATTGTCAGCATCGACTGTAATCACAACGGTCTCAATCCGCTCAGAATTCCCATTCTGACCTAAGTCCACAACCCGAACGACCATGAGCTCACCGGACAAATAGGTTTGCGCCGAGACCAGGCTCACGGGCGACGACGTATCAAGGGTTTTCTGTCCGAGAAGCGGAACGGTCTCGAAAGATGAAAACGGCCCGTTAAGTTCGCCTGATGGACTGAAGTCCGATCCATTCAACTGAACGGTGATAGCGTCCGGCACGTTTTCGACGATACGTAAAAACTCGATTTCGGAGGGCGTACGACGCGCTTCAACGGTGAAGGCCGCCTCATTGGTCGGCAGAACCAACACGCCGTTGGGCGTTTCCTGACTCACAAAGGCCGTATTGGTCACGCGTTCGCCAAGATCGGCATGTGCCAATCCGACTGTCGCCCAAACCATCACGCACGCCCATACGAGCGACCGCAAAGCGGCACTGATGTGCTTCCACCCGAAGCTCATCCCCATTTCTCCACCATGACGCGGCAGGCTTCTTTAGACCTGTCCGCTAGCTCAAATTCAGGCAGATCTGACGCTGCCTTATGGAGATGACCTTAGCGATTCATGGTTAAATTCCCGGGAGATCAATCGATGAAATTTGATCTATCTCATCAGAAAGCGTCACTAATTCAGACGCTTATTTGTACCCATGCAGGCCTTAGACCCCAATCGGATAGCAAAAAGCCCCCACAGCGATGAGCTACGGGGGCTTTTAGAGTTTTTTGTCAGACTAAGAAGTCTATTTGACGGTCGCCCGGATAACAATCTGACCAATCTCGCCGGCGCCAAGAATGGCGTCAGAGAGCTGGATCACACAGGTTGTCGTACCATTGCAATCGCTATCGCCTGGGGTCGAAGGTGCAGCCAGCGTTGGGCCAACACCGCCAATCGCTGGATCATCAGCGAACCCGGTAGCAGTTGTCGTATCGAGAGTCGCCGCCACGAATGTCACTTCCGCTGGCAGGATATCGTCAATCACCAAATTGGTGGCGCTTGCTGTGGCGCCGGTATTTTCAACTTCGATGACATATTCGACACAAGACCCTGGAACCGCTTTCGCATCGGCGACCGCGGTCGCTGTCGCACAATCGGTCAGCGCCACGAATGGATCCGCAATGCCGGGCTCCTTGATCACTGTGACCACTTTCGAGGCCGAAAGATCCGGCGATTCGACCTGGATAATGCCCGTCGCTGCGAACAGGCCATCGGCATCGCCGGCGCCTTCAGCGGCGGCAACACCTGTGCCGTCGGCCAGAACGTTCTGAGCCGTTCCTGTGAGGACATTTGCCCCGCCGGATGCCGCCGTTACTGCGGCGGGAGAAGCAGAAGCTTCATTGATGAATGCCGTTGGGTTCCGCGCTTCCGCAACAAGCGTGATATCATCCGTGAATGTGTCTGTCACACCAGGGGCGACTGTGCCTTGAACCTGGACGAAGACCCGAACACCTTTCGGAACATCACCGGTGACAAAGGCCGAACCTGATCCGGCCGCAATCGCCGTTTGCGTAATCGTTGTGTAGGTACCGTCATCGGCAGCGCCATTATCATTGGCATCCACCATATAGCGGACAGTAATCGAACTGGCGTCGAATGTTGTGGCACCTGAGTCCAGATCATCTACTGAGAACGAGTAGGCTGATATATCATTGCCTTCGTTCAGCACTTCGAAAGTTAGTGTTGCATCCGCGCCTGGCACCGTGGTCAGCGTACTGTTCGTCGCTGTGACAATCAGATCAACCTTACGGTCAACAGTGAACAAGGTTGGTGTGCCTTGCACAACAGCGCCCGGAGGCGGGCTTGCATTGTCATTGGTAATCACTGGCTGCGCCGTGCCGGAGACACTATAGCTCAGTTCGAATGTGTTTGAGACCGAAGTACCAGCTTCGGTCAGAGTATTCGCTGCATGTGCAGCACTCGCCAAGCCTAGGCACATCGCCGCAGCCAGGCTTACACGGGAGGCAAGCCCCCGCACCTGTGAATAGTTCATTGTCCGCCCGCTCCAATTTTTTGTAAGCTTGGGCAGCCTCTCACAATTGGGTTAATGCCGTCCAAAAGCGGCGATAACAATTCAGCCCGTGACTGCGATTAGCGGCAAATAGCTGCCGCGCGGTCGATTGCTGACGACGATCCTGACAGGGAAAAATGGTAAGTGACACGCGTGTTTCTGGCTGATGTCGCCTCGACCCGCAGCTCATTCCCTCGTTTCAGTTGGCGCACCAGCGCAGCATCATCCGTATCCTGGGCAAACGCCTCGCGACCAATTCCGAAAAGAGTCCAGTCGGCCCGTCCGATTCGGGCCTTACCGGGTAAATCACCGCGCAATTCATACCCAACTTTCAAACTGGGTTGATTGCGGGCTTTCCCAGACCGCCAGTTCGAAACATAGAACCAGACATCGCCATGATCAGCAGACTTGGGCGCTTTGTCGGTCGCTTGCGTCGCTGCGTAGCACAGGCGTTCACCGCCAATATCTTCTGTAAATACGACCCAGTCGGAATATTGCCGCACGACCGACGGCGCCGCCGCGGCGCTGAGTACAGGGGAGAACGCTAAGGTCCCAAGCAGTGCGAGAGCCAAAAGGCGCATATAACTTCTCCTAAGTTCAATACACGATGCAGCCAGGCCGCAAGGTCTTGTGTAACAGTCTTAAGGGCTGAAATAAGACACCCTAGATTAACAGGCGATTATGGCATTGTTGTCAGGCAGCGGTGGTTATTCGCCTCGCCCGGCAATCAGCCGATAATCTGAAACTTGCGGGTGTCAAAAACCGTCAAAACCTGTTTCAGCTCGCGGCCGCGTTTCAAGATCTGCCCTTGCGGTCCGAGGACCGAATACGCCCCTTGCATGCGCGCCAGCGCCGGCGTTTTAATCACAGTCCAGTTGGGGTTCTCGGCATGCCGCCTGAAAATGGCGAAAACAGCCTGATCCTTATATGCACCTACAGCGTAGTCTTTGGCCTGCCCAGACATCACCAGGCGTCCATAAATATCGAGAATCAGGTCCATTTCGGCGCGTTGAAACGCAACTTTGGGGTTCTGTGAGGTTTTTTTCAGCGGTGTAATTTGAGCCATGAAGCTTGTATTCGTTACAGGTTCCGTTTGGGTAACGC
>CAYGUD010000064.1:0-9742 GCA_964352865.1 uncultured Hyphomonas sp. | reverse complement strand
AATCCCTGACCCATCCGCCGAGAAACGCACGCCCTCATCGGCGCGGGCGCCGCTTGGAATGGTCTTGGTGAACTCGGCCGCAGGGACGCTGATCGGAGACGTCGCTGCGAAAGTCGCGTTGAACTCGCCACTCGCCAATTCGACATTGTCGATGCTGACGGTTGCGACCGCTTCATCGCCAGGCGCCATAAAGCGCGGCACGATCAAGTCGACCGGTGCCTCACGACGCACTGTGAGCGGTCGATCAGATGCACCCAATCCAGTCTGAGACCAGGCCACTGCCATCAAGCGCAATTCGCCATTGAACTCCGGCACTTTGAAATCGATATCAACTTCGCCGCCACGGCCAATCTCAACAACGCCGCTGAATAAAGCCACGGTTTGCGTTGGAACAACGGTCAAACCTTCGCCGCCCAATTGGTCGCCGCCGGTGCGTACTTCCGCTGGCAGACCGAGATTAGGATCGAGCAAGCGGCCGTAATCATCATACAGCGACATACCCATGGCTTTCTTTCCGAAAAACCAATCCACAGGATTCGGACTGGAGAATTTGGTCAGCTGCAAAATGCCTTCATCGACAGCCGCGAGTGTTACGAACGCCTTTTCGCGTGGACCGCCTTCGACTTTGACCGTGATCGTTTCGTCGCGCCCCGGACGGATCAGCTCAGGCGCTTCAATTTCGACATTGAAGGTCCGGTTCTCCATGCTCACTGGGACATATCCGACACCGACTGCGCGCCGCGGCTTCGACTGCACGACAGGGTCTCGCGGCGTGTAGACATTTACCATCACATAAGCGCCTTCGCCCCACTCATCAGAAACCGGAAGAGTGATGGCCGTTCCGGACGCTTGAACCTGACGCGTTTCAATCGACAGAATACGGTCCGTCGCCACAACGATTTGAGCTTCGCCATCATAAGGTGGTATAATCGTGAGCGCCGCTGGGCGCCCTGAAACGATTTGTTGTTCATCCAGGACCACTTCGACACGATCCGGCGCTTCGACGCCATCTCCAGAGACGTTTCCGCCCCAACCAACCCGGAACGCGCGGCTGGCTTTGTTACCATCTTCGCTTTCAATGATAAGTTCGTGCGCGCCCCATTCGAGCCCCGACACAGTGATCATGCCGGCGCCGTCTTGCGTCCGCAAACCGCCTTCATTGACCGTGCGGACTGTGCGCGAGCGGCGCCACTTCCAGCGACCATCTTCGCGGTACCAGTCATAGTGATAATTGATTTCGAGGATTTTCCAGCGCAGATCTTCAACCTGACCTTCACCTTTTGCGTCGAGTGCAGCAATTTCAAAATTGCCCTCTTCTTCATACCCTAGACGTCCCTGAAACCCGGGCTTGATACCAAGATACAAATTTTGCGGACGGTACGGGATACGAACGCTGTCTGTTACCGCGCGACCACCTGGTTCGAGAACGCTGACAACCGTGTTCAAGCGCAAGGGCACGTCAGCACCGACTCCGCGATTTCCAGGTACGACACGGACCGTCGTCTGACCGGCCCCATCTGTGGTTCGATCCGGCAAATCAATTAATTGCTCACGAAAATTGCCATCATGAACGCCCCAGCTAAAACCATCATATCCGAATGGCTTGGGGTCGACTTCAACACGTGCCTGAGACTTAACCGTTAGTGCGGCGCCCGGGGCACCATACAGAAAACGCGCTGAAACATCGATATCGCGGGCATCGTCGCCCGGTAGAAACGGAGAATCTTCGGCTTCGATATCGACTGAAATACGCTGCGGTACGAAGTCTTCTACGGAATAAGACACACTGCCAACTTGGCCGAGTCCGTCAACTTCCAGAACGCTACGCCACATGCCACGCGCGGCACCGCGAGGCAGCTCAACATCGCGCTGCAAAGACCCCGCTTCTTCAACTGCGAAACGAACACGGAAAGCCTCCATGCCATTCGGGCGATAGGTAATCATTGTGCCATTGCGATCAGCAACAGCGCGCCCAGCACGATCTCGCATCATGGCTGTGACATGGACGGTTTCGCCGGGGCGATAGATGCCGCGCTCCGTATAGAGATAAGCGTCAACTTCGCCGGGCGTCACGCGTCCACCCGTATTGAGCTCCGAGAGATCAACAGGCGCGCGCGACAAGTCGAGAATCGCCGTGTCGCCCTTGAGGCCAGAGGCCAACACCATTTTAGGCGCCAATGTTCCAGTTCCGGCAAGCATTTCCGGATTGAAAGAGACGCGCCCGTCAACGCCCGTCGCGGCTTCGCTTAGGACTTCATTATTGCGGGCAATCAGCTGCACCTGCGCGTTCGGCATAACGCGGCCGTCTTGCAGAGAGCGCAGAGTGACATCCAATCCGGATTCGCTGCGATACGCCGTCAGCGCCAAATCGGTTAGCATCACCCATCGCTTGGCTGAAGCCGGCGGCCCCTCATAGCGATCCAGTTCAATCGCGTCAGATAGCTCGATATAATAGGCGCCCGGCTCCAGCGTTCCGATAACGTCCGGCAATGGGAAGACTGTGACTACAGGGGCATTCTTGAGATTCTGGATATCCATTGTCCCGGACCAGACCTCCGAGGCCAGATCGCTCGGGTTCTCATCGCCATAGACGTACGAGTAGCGACCTTGCTGGCTTTCGACACCTTTGGTGACAGACTTAAACGCCAGGGCGCGATCGTTGACGCGGGACACTTTGACCGTGACCTGATCGACATTAACCGTTTCTATCGCCAGGCCGTCTGCGTCTTCACGTGGCAGAATAACGCCTGAACCACTAAATCCGACATAAGGCGGACGATCTTCGAAACTGATCTGAACTTCTTCCTCGCGGCCAAGCTCAGTGCCCTCTTCCGATGGCAAACCTTCCGTCAGGGTGAGTGTGTAAGACGCGGCAAAGCTGAGACCGCTCACACACAATTGCTGTCCATTCACGGCATAAGCTACGTCTATGTCGCCATCCATCGGCGCGTAAATCGAATAATCAATGTCAGGATCCAAGGGTTCGGAAAACACCATGCAGGCCTTGGGGAGACTGTCGCTCGTGTCTGGCGCATAGCGGACATAAGAGAAGCGCGTATCGCCCTCGCGCTGTGCCAGTCTCTGGCGATCTCTTTCGCGGCGCTCGGCTGCGACTTGCGCAGAGCGCGAGCGTTCGACGACTTGGCCTTCAGCGTCCTCGGGAGGCGGCGGAATATCGTCAGAGGTATTGTTTCCCCCGCCGCAAGCCGCCAGTGCAAATGCCAATGCCCCGAGCAAACTGCTACGAACCCCTGATGTCCGGCCTCTCATGATGAAGTCCCTTCCTCGCTTTGATCTCATCCTTTACACGGCTTCGGCTTGCCGCCAACAGGGCGGAATAAAGACTTTTTCGCCATTATTGTCGGCTCGGGAAGAAAAAAATTGCAACAGGTTGATGTACTTATACTAGGCGCTGGCGCTGCCGGACTGTTCTGCGGATCTCGCGCAGCACAGCGTGGTCGCAACGTTCTGGTGCTCGACCATTCGCGCAAACCCGCAGAAAAAATCCGCATATCCGGCGGTGGGCGCTGCAATTTCACCAATCTGGAAACCGAGCCGAAACGCTTCCTGTCGGACAATCCACATTTCGCAAAATCAGCTTTGGCCCGCTACACACCCTGGGACTTTTGCGCGCTGATGGCCGAGCATGGCCTGACCTGGCATGAGAAGACGTTAGGCCAATTATTTTGTGATCAAAAAAGCAGTGCCGTGATCGATATGCTTCTGAAAGAGCTCGCCGATGCAGGCGGCAGGCTATCCCTTGAGACGAAAATTGATTCGGTTGAACCCACAGACGGGAGCTTTAACGTGCAGACCTCCATCGGGCCGATACAGGCCGAGAGTGTGGTCATTGCAACAGGAGGCCTGTCAATTCCGAAAATCGGAGCGACAGGCATTGCTTACGAACTGGCAAAACAATTCGGGCACGAGATTGTAACGCCGCGCGCGGCACTCGTACCGATGACTTTCACGGATGAACATCATGACGCTTTCGCGAGCCTTTCTGGAATATCCTTGCCGGTCGAAGGAACTGCTGAAACCGGACCGAGCTTTGTTGAGAACCTGCTTTTCACACACCGCGGCCTATCAGGACCGACCGTTTTGCAAATTTCGTCTTATTGGCGCCAGAGCGAAGCTATCGCGATCGATCTGATGCCTGGCGCCAATGCTCTGAAGTTGATCAGGCGTGCAAAAGAGAAATCACCGCGCCAAACAATCGGTCAGTTTCTGGGCGGCCTGTTCCCAGCCAGGTTTGCCGACTATTTTTCAAGCGTGATCGACGCTCCACCAAAGATGCGATTGGCTGAGCTCTCCAACCAGAAGATGGAACGGGTCGCAAAAACAATAAATGCCTGGTCGTTGAAGCCGGCAGGCACGGAAGGTTGGCGCACGGCAGAAGTCACTGCTGGCGGCATCGCCACAGACGCTCTATCTTCACAAACCATGGAAAGCAAACTGCATCCCGGTCTGTATTTTATTGGTGAGTGTGTCGACGTAACAGGCTGGCTCGGCGGCTACAATTTCCAATGGGCCTGGGCGAGCGCAGCCGCGGCGGCGGATGCCGTATGAGGTGGCTGTGGGCATTACTTGGTTTTGCCTGTTTGGCGATTGGGGCGATTGGCCTGGTTCTGCCGCTTTGGCCGACAACCATCTTCTGGATTGTCGCTGTATTTTGTCTCGCTGAATCTCATCCCAAAATCCGGGACTGGATCTATTCTCGCCCCGGCATCGGCCCAATTGTGCGCGACTTTGTCGAGCGCGGTGAGATCTCACGCAAAGGCAAGTACACAGCGATTGGAGGCATGATCGTCGCTTGTCTGCTCAGCGGCTGGTTCTTGCGCAACTCACCGCTTGCTTTAGGTGTTCTGGTTGCGTCGATCACCATTGGAATTCTGTTTGTGGCGACCCGACGCGTTCCAGTCTCAAGCGAAAATCAATAATCGGTTTCAGTTGAAACTAATCCTCGACATGGTTAACAAAGCGCAATGCTACAGCGCTGCGGATGCCGCAGGCTCGTCTTCAAGTGATCGAAGGAAATTCTCTCATGCGTTCTACAAAACTCTCGCTTTCAGCTTCTGTCATCGCGATAACCCTCGCTGGATGTGTCTCGATCGATGTCACTGAAGCGCCAGCGACGACCACCGCCATTGCCCCTGCAGAAACGACTGTGACAACGGAGGCCAAGGATAGCGACCGTGTCGAAGTTGGTAATCTGGTTATGGAAGGCATTCCAGAAATACCAAGCGAAGTGAAAGCGCGTTTGCGCCAATACCAGAATGTCCGCGGACATGGATTTCAGGATTGGGCAGAGAATGGCATTCTGATCTCAACCCGATTTGGAGAGGTGAGCCAAATCCACCAAGTCGCTCACCCGCTCGGCGCGCGCAAGCAGATTACTTTCTACAATGAGCCGATAGGCGGCGCGACTGCGTCGCCCAATGGACGCCAGTTCGTATTCTCGAAAGACACTGGCGGCGATGAGTTTTACCAGGGCTATCTTTATGATTTACAGTCCGGCCAGACACAGTCTTTCACCGAGCCCGGCTCGCGCAATGGCGGTTTCACATGGACCGATGATGGCAGCACAGGCGCCTGGTACATGGCGACCGATGGCGATCCGAATTATGATATCATCGTCGGCGATCCCGCTGACCCAGCATCAAACAGCGTTCTGTTTGAAGGCGAAGGCGCAGTCTTCCCGATCGACTGGTCCCCATCCGGAGACCAACTCGTCGTGCAGCGTTATATCTCGATCACAAAAAGCCAGCTTTTTGTTTTGGATGCCGGAACGGGCACCGTCACTGAAATCAATCCCGATGACGATGTCGCATATAATGGCGCACTTATCCTCTCAGATGGCACCCTGCTCAGCTCCACAGATAAAGGCTCGGATTTCAAAAACCTCGTCCGCATCAATCCGGAAACCGGCGAGGAGAGAAACTATACCGCGGCGATCAATTGGGACGTCGCAGGATACGATATCTCTCCAGATGAAAGCACTGTCGTATTCACGCTGAATGAAGGCGGGCTCGGAACCATAAAGCTACTTGATCTCGAAACCGGGGCGGTCAGCGATGGCCCAAAACTCCCGGTCGGTCTGGTCGGCGGTGTAACTTTCCACCCAGATGGCGAGCAAATTGGCTTTACTTTCTCCGGCGCGACCAGCCCTGCTGATGCCTGGTCGGCGAATATCAAGACCGGCACCCTTACGCGTTGGACCAGCGCCGAAGTTGGCGGAATGGACACCGACACTTTTGCGACACCAGAACTGTTCAGCTATCCGAATGATGACAGCATGGACATCCCCGCTTTTATCTACCGGCCGACATCTGATGGTCCACATCCGGTGATTATTTCGATCCATGGTGGTCCAGAAGGCCAGGCACGGCCATCCTTCTCGTCAACATATCAGTATTGGATAAATGAGATCGGCGCGGCGGTCGTGGTGCCGAATGTTCGCGGGTCTTCCGGTTATGGCAAGACGTATGTCTCGCTTGATAATGGCTTGAACCGCAAGGATTCAGTCGAGGATATCGGCGCGCTGCTGGATTGGATCGAAACTCAACCAGACCTCGATAAAGACCGCGTCATTGTCTATGGCGGGTCGTATGGCGGTTATATGGTTCTGGCCTCAATGATCGATTATGCTGATCGCCTCGCAGGCGGGATCAATATTGTCGGGATTTCAGATTTCAAAACCTTTCTGACCAACACCAAAGGCTACCGCCGCGATTTGCGCCGAGCCGAATATGGTGACGAACGTGATCCGGAAATCGCTGCCTTCTTTGACGAGATTTCACCTCTCAAAAACGCTGACAAAATCACGAAACCGATCTTCATTATTCAGGGCTTAAACGACCCGCGTGTGCCCGCCTCTGAGGCTGAACAGATCCTGTCCGCAGTGCGCGCCAATGGTGGCACTGCCTGGTATCTTCTGGCGAAAGACGAAGGACACGGTTTCCGCAAGAAGTCGAACCGAGACTTCCAACAGGAAGCTCAAACGATATTCCTGGAACAGGTTTTCGCAGGTGAATTGGAATAGAAGCCAAATGAACAATGACGCTCAGATTGACTATTGGAACGGACCCGCAGGCCAGAAATGGGTGGATCAATCCAATCGTCTTGACGCGATGCTGGCGCCATTTGCAGATGCAGCCCTGGAAGCTGCATCGATTAAACAAGGTGAACGTGCACTGGATATCGGATGCGGTGCAGGCGCTCTGACTCTGCGCGCTGCAGACGTGGCCGGTAGCGCCGCATCACTCGGGGTCGACGTCTCCGAACCGCTTCTGAAGCTCGCAAAAAGGCGTGCTGCAGATGCCAGCTCCAGCGCCCGGTTCGAGCAGGCAGATGCAAGCGCGTTCAAAACGGATCAGGCGTTCGATTTGATGATTTCACGGTTCGGCGTGATGTTTTTCGAAGACCCTGCTGCGGCGTTCGCGAATATCCGTCAACAAATCCGCGCGGACGGCCGCATGGCATTCATGTGCTGGCAAAAGCTGTCCCTGAATGACTGGGCGTTCGCACCTCTGCAAGCGGCCTTGCCGTTGCTGAAAGAAGCGCCGCCGCAACCAGATCCCCACGCGCCTGGGCCCTTTGCGTTTGCAGACAAGGACCGCCTGGCTGATATTTTGACATCTGCGGGCTGGAAAAGTGTTGCAATCGAACCGTTCGAAACACCGGTCACCCTGCCCGGCGACGATGTCGAAGCCAGCGCCGCGTTCATGCTGAAACTTGGTCCGCTATCGCGCCTCATCGCCGCCCAGGACTTAGACCCCGGACCAATCGAAGACGCGCTGATGAGCCGCCTGACAAAAGAAATGGGCGCCGATGGCCAAGTCACGATGAAGTCCGCGTGCTGGCGCGTGACAGCCACGAGGTCTTGATCAGTCGAGCGTATCCATTTCTTCGACAAAACGTCTGATATGCTGGCGTATCTGCCGCGGCAGCTTGTCTTCTGGACCACTGGCCATGCCCGACCAGACGGTTTCACCTGCGGAATTCGTCGCGATAAGCGACACAGCCGGGTCACCGCTCCAAATGATCAGGCGTCCGGTAAACTTCAGGCGCTCATCGCCCGTTTCATTGACCTTGATATGGTTGTGGCGGAGCAGCTCAACCACGATCAGATCACTGATCGCTGCCTGTAGGGGAGCATAGTCGTCACTGCCCGTCTCATTCGTGACCGGTATCGAGGCAAGCGAAAGTGCAGAGCGCACCGGCTGGGGCCGGTCTTGAATACCCACAGCCGCGATCAGCATCACAGCAATCCCGATCAGCGCAATTCCCCAAGGGGGAAAGAACTTCGCGATCGATGCCCTTATCGATCCGGCGGAAGGCGCAGAACTCAAGCGTTCTGGCGACACAATCAATCTGTATCCGCGTTTGGGAACGGTTTCGATATAGACCGGCTGACGGGCCGGATCTCCGAGCGCCCGGCGAATATCAGCGACAACAACAGCAACACTGTTTGTGCTGGTCGACCTGCCATCCCAGATCTGGTCGATAATCTGCTGATGCGTGACAAGCTCGCCATCGGTGTGACAGAATAATTCCAGCAAACGCGCCGCTCTGTCTTCTAATCGGTTCTCGTCAACTTCGCGCGTTAGAGTCCCGAGCGCGGTGTTAAATATCCAAGGGCCAATGCGATAGGTTTCAGACATGCTTCTGTCCTATCCATGCCAGAGCGTTGGCGGCAAGCCCCTGACGCGGTTCCTGTAACTTCTTCATCTCTTTTTTAGTTGCCCTGTAATGTGAAGGCGTCCGTGGTGTCGGTAGCAACATGGAGAACACAATGATGAAACGCGCGATTTCCATCGGCATTATGAGCGCTTTATTGTCTGTAGGCGCAACGGCGCAAGACGCAGCACCGAGCCTGGAATTTGGCGGCCACACCTGGGATGTTCAGGCCGAGCGGGCCGAGTTGGTTACCTTTAAGGGCAAGCTGGCTTTGGCGCTGGAGAAAGGTGGTCTTTGGGCAGACGACGCGAACTTCGAAGACGGCGTCATCAGTTTCAAAG
Organism: uncultured Hyphomonas sp.; assembly: GCA_964352865.1. Taxonomy (GTDB): domain Bacteria; phylum Pseudomonadota; class Alphaproteobacteria; order Caulobacterales; family Hyphomonadaceae; genus Henriciella. The sequence goes on along the minus strand of CAYGUD010000064.1, from coordinate 722 downwards.
TCGCTTATCCGGAGCATCGTGCCTTTATTGGTGCAGCCTGGCACATTCAAGACCGAACCACTTATGAAGAGATGTATTTCCGGTCGCATCTGAATAACACGCCTGACACGATCCAATACACGCCGGTCAATAACGGTCGGTCGGCTTGGCAAATCTACACTGATGGAAATGCACTGGCTCCCGCCATTCAGGACTATGACGATTGGAATGACGTCAAAATTCTGATCCAGGGAGACCGTGCGGACATTTACTTCAACAGTAATGTTCCGGTGCTGCATGTCCCGGATCTCAAGAATGATCGCGCTGGCGGCGGACTGTCGCTCAGAAGCAGTAATCGCACCGATGCAACGACCCATTTTGCTGATCTGGAAATCCGTCCCTTACACCCAAATGAGGGCATTGTCGGCGCGCCGAAGCCGCCTAAACCGGTTCCGGACGGACTGATCCGGACCTGGCGCGTCTCGTCGCTGATTGCCGAAGACACGGTCGCTGACCAGACAAAATTGCCTGAAACACTCGACCTCACCTGGCAAGATCTCGACGTCGAAACGAACGGCATCGCTAATCTCGGGCGCCTTTATGGGCCAGGCGAAGGCCAGAACACGGTTCTCGTCAAAACAACCCTCACCGTGACCGAAGCTCAAGTCGCCGAGATGCGTTTTGGTTTCTCGGATCGCGTGCGTCTGTATCTGAACGGCGAACTCATTTACGCTGGCAATGAT
>CAYGUD010000063.1:3474-9907 GCA_964352865.1 uncultured Hyphomonas sp. | reverse complement strand
AAGTTCTACAAAGAAGTTGTTCTGGTTGAGCAGCAATTTGTTATGAACCCTGATCAAACCGTTGCACAGTTCATTACCGATAGCGGTGCTGAACTTGCTGGCTTCATTATGTTCAAGCTCGGCGATGGTATTGAGAAAGAAGAAGACAATTTCGCAGACGAAGTTGCATCAATGACCAAGGCTTAAGGCCTAAAAAATAAGTGCTTTTGGATCCCGGCGACCGATGACAGGTCGCCGGGAATCTTTTATGGGCAATGGAAGCACGGGAGAAGCGCATGTCAGGTGAAACCGAGACCGGAAGTGATTTGAGGTTCAAGCGCGTCCTGTTAAAAATCTCGGGAGAGGCCCTGATGGGCTCCACGCAATATGGCATCGACATGCCAACTTGCCTTGGATTTGCAGAAGAAATCGCGGCCGCGCGTGAGCTCGGCGCCGAGATCTGCCTGGTCATTGGCGGCGGCAATATCTTCCGCGGCATGAAAGGCGCAGCCCAGGGCATGGAGCGGTCGCAAGCCGACTCAATGGGTATGTTGGCGACCATCATGAACGCTTTGGCGATGCAGAGCGCGCTTGAGTCAATTGGGGTTCAGACCCGGGTTCAGTCCGGTATTCGCATGGATGAGGTTTGCGAACCTTTCATCCGCCGCCGCGCCATCCGACATATGGAAAAAGGCCGGGTGGTGATTTTTGCGGCAGGCACAGGCAACCCTTATTTCACGACAGATACTGGCGCCGCTTTGCGGGCTGCTGAAATGCATTGCGATGCAATGATGAAAGGGACGCAGGTCGATGGGGTCTATTCAGCTGACCCAAAAACCGACCCGAACGCCACGCGCTATGATACGCTGACCTATCAGGATGTCCTGGCGCGGAACCTGAAAGTTATGGATGCATCCGCCGTCAGCTTAATGCGTGACACCAATATTCCCATTGTGGTTTTCTCCTTACATAATAAAGGAGCACTACAAGACGTGCTGACTGGGAAAGGCCCCAGCACAGTCATCTCCGGATCGTGAGGAAAAGAAATGAGCTACGATAAAAAAGACCTCGAGCGCCGCATGGACGGAGCAATCGCTTCTCTCCAGACCGAATTGCAAGGTTTGCGCACCGGTCGTGCGTCCGTCAATTTGCTCGATAGCGTGCAAGTCGCAGCCTATGGCTCGTCGATGCCGCTGAACCAGGTGGGCTCTGTTTCAATCATGGATTCCCGGATGATCGCCGTGAATGTCTGGGATAAGGGCCTGGTCGGAGCGAGTGACAAGGCGATCCGCGAAGCTGGGCTCGGCCTAAATCCGGTGGTTGATGGCCAAACATTGCGCATTCCGATTCCGCCTCTGAATGAAGAACGCCGCGTTGAGTTGACCAAAGTTGCAGGAAAATACGCTGAAGCCGCGCGCGTCTCGGTACGAAATGTCCGACGCGATGGCATGGACTCGCTCAAGAAAATGGAAAAAGACGGCGACATCAGCGAGGATGACCATCGGTCTTTGTCAGACGAGGTCCAGAAACTCACAGATAGCTATGTCGGCAAAGTCGATGATGCGTTGAAAGCTAAAGAAGCGGAGATTATGCAGGTTTGATGTCATTGACATCAGCCTCCCAAACCGGGGAAGGCGGGCCTCAGGCCAGCGATTTTCCGGAGCACATCGCCATCATTATGGATGGCAATGGGCGTTGGGCAAAATCGCGTGGGTTTCCGCGTGCGGTTGGACATGAGCGCGGCGTCGAAGCGCTGCGCCGAACCGTTGAAGCAGCTCAGGAAATCGGCCTCAGGAATCTGACAGTCTATTCTTTTTCGACTGAAAACTGGCGTCGGCCTGTTTCTGAAGTCAATGCGCTTTTCGGATTGTTGAAGGCCTATGTAAAACGCGATCTGGATCGTCTGGCGTCTGAAGGGGTCCGCGTGCGCATCCTCGGGACGCGCGAAGGTCTACCAAAGGATATTCTCGAACTCGTCGACCGCGCCGAGGCGAGAACCGCCGATAATCAGGTCTTCAATTTGTGTATCGCGTTCAATTATGGCGGCCGTGAAGAGCTGGTGCGGGCGGCACAAAAATTTGCGGTCGCTGTTCAGGAGGGTGAGGTGAACGCCTCTGACTTGAGCGAGGAGGGCCTGGCGTCCTATCTCGATTCCGATGGTATCCCGGATCCCGACATCATGATCCGGACCAGCGGAGAATACCGCTTGAGCAATTTTCTGATCTGGCAGGCGGCTTATTCGGAATTGATCTTTATGGATGTGCTCTGGCCAGACTTCGGCAAGGCGCAATTGCTGGAAGCCATCGAAATCTATCGGGCCCGAGAGCGTCGCTTTGGGGGCCTGGCCTCTGGGGCCGCTTAAGATGGCTCGTCAGCGCCGCCATGATGGCCAGAAAGGCGACCTCGGCCTTCGACTGATATCCGCTGCGGTGTTGATCCCTCTGGGCCTATGGGTGGTTTGGGAAGGTGGATTCTGGCTGATTCTGGGATGCGGATTGTTCGCCGGGTTGATGGCCTATGAATGGGTTCGGATGACGGCGTCGCCATCCATGAAGGCATTTGTCACTTTGGCGATGCTTCCGTTTATTGCAGCGGCGTTTGGCGGCGCGCTCGTCGCACTTTGGGTGCTGTTTCTGTCGGTTTTGGTGGCCAGCGTGATGCATCCGATTGGGAAAAAGCGAGGCGCAGAAGCGTTCGGATTACTCTACGTTTCTGGCATGCCCCTGGCGCTCTTCTTATTGAGGGATGGACCGTGGGATGGCGCGGCGATGGCGTTGATTTTTATGGGCATTGTCTGGGGCTCAGATTCTGCGGCATATTTTTCAGGGCGCGGGTTCGGTGGACCGCTATTGCATCCTGACTCGCCCTCCAAAACCTGGAGCGGCGCCATTGGAGCTGTCATTTTTAGCGCCATGTGCGGACTTTTGGCGTCGCGACTCACCGGCGGCGATGCGGCGCTATGGGTGATTGCTGGCGCTGTTGCATCCGTGGTTGCGCAATTTGGCGATCTGTTCGAAAGCTCTCTTAAGCGGTCTTACGGCATCAAGGATTCCAGTGGCATCGTGCCGGGGCATGGAGGATTGCTCGATCGCGTGGATGGACTTGGAATGGTCTGCGTCGTGGCGCTTCTGGTATTTTTGATTGCTCCATCGCTAATCGACGTACTAGGTCTGAACCGATGAGCCGCGCAAGAACCATCTCGATCATGGGATCGACCGGGTCGATTGGAACTTCGGCGCTGTCAGTCATTGAGCATGCGAATGCGCAGTCACCCAGCCCGGTTTTTGCCATCGATACGCTCGCTGCGGGACAAAATGTCGATCTGCTGATTGAGCAAGCACAACAGTTTCGGCCAAGGCGCGCTGTCATCGCGGATGAAAGCAAATATCACCGCCTTTCCGACAGGCTATCTGAGCTGGATATTGAAGTCGCTGCCGGCAAAGCGGCGATCACGGAGTCTGCGCAGCGACCTGTCGACAGAGTGCTTGCGGCGATTGTCGGGATTGATGGCCTGGCCTCAACCCTCGCTGCAATTGAGGCGGGTAACTCGATTGCGCTCGCGAACAAAGAAAGCATGGTTTGCGCGGGCCCCCTTCTAAATCGCCTGGCGGCGCAGAATCAGGTTGCAATCGTGCCGACAGATTCCGAGCATAATGCCATGTTTCAAGTCATGGATCGCCGCGAGGATCTGGCCCGTATTATCCTTACCGCATCGGGGGGGCCGTTTCGAACTGCTCGTCTCAGTGATCTCGAGAGCGTGACACCCGCACGCGCCCTCGCGCACCCGCGTTGGGAAATGGGTCGTAAAATCTCAATCGATAGTGCAACTCTGTTCAACAAGGGCTTGGAGCTGATCGAAGCAAGTTACCTGTTTGATGTTCCGGAAGATCAGATTGAAGTCGTTATTCATCCGCAATCAATTTTGCATTCTGCGATTGCTTACCGAGATGGCTCAGTGCTGGCACAAATGGGGACGCCAGACATGCGCACGCCGATTGCGCACGCGCTGACCTGGCCAGAACGCCGCCAACCGACACCTGTAGAACCACTCGACTTGATTGCGCTTGGCCAGTTAGATTTTGAAGCCCTTGATTCAGATAAATTTCCGGCCGTTAAGTTGTCCCGGCAAGCGGTGAGGGCGGGGCGCGGTGCACCGACTGTATTAAATTGCGCTAATGAAGGCGCTGTAGCTGCTTTTCTTGCGGGCCAATGCCGATTCATCGACATAAGCTGGATTGTCGAAACAGCTCTAGAGCGGTTTCTTAATGGTCCACTGGCTTGTCAGGATTGCGATAATTTCGAATCCATTCTGGCAATTGAAGCCGAGGCAAAGAGATTAACCGGCGCATTGCTTGAAGAAGTCGAGTGCCAGAAGCAGGAGCGTAGAGCTTGACCGAGATTCTGGCCCAGGGCCCGATCTTTCTGTTGTGCCTGGCCTTCCTGCTTGGGGTGGTCGTGATTATTCACGAGCTTGGCCACTATTGGGCTGGTCGATATTTTGGCGCCGCTGTTGAGTCATTCTCGATCGGGTTTGGTCATTCAATTTATGAGCGCAAAGACAAAAATGGCTCGCGCTGGCGCGTCAACTGGATCCCGCTTGGCGGGTTCGTGAAATTTGTCGGCGAAAGCCAGCTGCCAAGCGATGTTGGCAAGATTGAAGACGGTCCGATCGGAAAGCCCTATCCGGAGCTCAGCGTGGGGGCGCGTTCGATCGTTGCCCTGGCTGGGCCCGCGGCGAATTTTGTATTGGCGATTTTGCTGTTTGCCGTGTTTTTTGGCGTGCGTGGGATCGAACAATATGATGTCTACGCTTACGAAGTTACTGAGGGCTCTCCAGCCGCAGCAGCTGGGATGCTGTCAGGTGACATCATCAAATCAGTTGATGGCAATTCGGTGCGTCAGATCTCCGACATGATTGTTGTCACGAGCATGTCCTCGAATCGGCCGCTCGACTTCGAGATTCTGCGCGGCGATGAAGCGCTGAATCTGACAATCACGCCGCGCCGCGTAGTAAGAGCGAACCAATTAGGTCAGATCGTCCCGCAAGGGACGATTGGCGTTTACCCCTTGGCCGTCATGGAGTCGGTGGAGTATCGCCGATATGGGCCTATTGCGGCCCTCGGCAAAGGCGTGATCGAGACCAGGGACACTGTCGAACACACGGTCTATATGCTGGGCCGAATTATCACCGGCAAAGAGCCGCTGGCTTTGATGAGTGGTCCAGTCGCGATTGGCGATGCAGGCAGACGAATTGTCAACCAGACGATGGGCGCGGAGCAAATTCCGCTGGGCACCCGCCTCAGCGCGTTAGCGTGGTCAACGCTACAGCTTTGCGCACTCATCTCGATCGGAATTGGCTTTTTTAATTTACTGCCATTTCCTGTCCTTGATGGGGGACATCTCGTCTTCAATGCTTATGAAGCAATTACCGGAAAAATTCTGCCGGAAAAGGTGCAGGAAGTGGCATTGATGACAGGGCTCGGTCTGCTATTGACCATGTTCGTCTTCATTACCTGGGGTGACGTACTAGAAACCGGCCTGTTTAAAGGGCCAGTGGGCGAGTAGGGCGCCTGCCAAGGAGGATCAAGGGATCAATGCGTAAAGTACTCGCAGCAATATTGATGGCGTCCAGCGCGCTGGCGGTGACAAATGTCCCGGTGCTCCAATCGGATGCACAGGTCGCCGAAACGATTCGACAAATCCGGATTGAAGGCAATCAGCGGATCGAGGATCGCACCGTGCAATCCTATCTTCTGGTTTCGCCAGGCGATCCGTTCGACCCATCTCGCATTGACTTGTCTTTGAAAACGCTTTTCGCGACAGGCTTGTTCGCCGATGCCTCTTTCGATAAGGCGGGATCGGACCTTGTTGTTCGCGTGGTGGAAAACCCGATCATCAACCGCGTTCTATTCGAAGGCAATAAAGCGCTCGACGATGATAAGCTGCGTGAAGAAATTCAGGCCGCGCCCCGCGGGATATTTACGGCTGCGCGTGTTCAAGCTGACGTGCAGAGAATTCTTGAACTGTATCGCCAGGCTGGCCGTTTCTCAGCGACAGTAGAGCCGCAATACAAGCCGCTTGATCAAAATCGGGTCGACCTGGTCTTCGTGATGACTGAAGGTCCGGTGACGGGTGTTCGCGCGATCAACTTTATCGGCAACGAAGCCTATTCGGACCGGCGCCTGCGCAGCGAAGTCGTTACCAAGCAGTCACGTTGGTGGCGCTTTTTCAGCTCGAATGACAATTACGATCCTGGTCGCCTCGAATTTGACCGCGAATTGCTGCGCGAATTCTATCAGAACAAGGGCTATTACGATTTCCGCGTAATTTCAGCTGTGGCCGATCTGACCCCGGACCGGGAAGACTTCTACATCACCTACACAATTGAAGAAGGTGAGCCTTATACATTTGGTGAAGTGGATGTTGAAACAGCGCTCGACAAATTGAGCAGCGA
>CAYGUD010000063.1:0-3374 GCA_964352865.1 uncultured Hyphomonas sp. | reverse complement strand
TTCAACCGGGTCTTGCTAGACCGTTCTCGCAATCGGGTGCGTGCGCTAGGCTATTTTGAAGAGGTGGAAATCACTGAGAAAGCCGGAACCCGTCCGGATCGCACGACCGTCGATATTGACGTTAAAGAGACAGCAACGGGCGAACTATCGTTCGCAGCAGGTTTCTCATCCGTCGACTCTTTCTTGCTCGATCTCAGCGTTTCACAGCGGAATTTGCGCGGACGTGGTCAGACCTTTATCGGACGGGTTTCTGCATCCAGTCGCCAGCAAACGGTTGATGTTCGCTTTCAGGAGCCCCGCTTTCTGGATCGCAACCTATCAGCCGGCCTGGAGATATTCTCAGCGAAATCGGACTTTCTGGATGTTTCAGCGTTTGAATCAGAGACCATCGGTGCAGGGATCAATTTCGGCTTTCCCGTGACCGAGAATACCGGATTGCAATTGCGCTACAGACTGCAATCTGACGAAATCAACGTTCAGGATTCGCCGGTCGTGATATTCGACGATACTGGGCTGCGTGCGACCCAGACGCGGCTTTCGGACAATGGCACGCCGGATGATCCTACCGATGATGTTGATGTGACCGAATTTGTCGACCCGACGATGCCACCATTTCCTGCCAATACATCTCTGGTAGATCAATGTTCGCCTCTATTCCTGTCTCGTTCGGCATTGTGCCGAAATGAGCGGTCGGATATTACGTCTCTGATCGGGTATTCATTCAATTGGGACCGCCGAAACGATCCCATCGCGCCCACTGGCGGTTTCGACCTTTCTATAAGCCAGGACTTTGCCGGTATTGGCGGAGATGTGCAGTATTTGCGAACCGAAGCCACAGGCGCCACTTATCGCGGCATCTTCCCTGGCGTTCGCGCGAGTTTGCGGATCTCAGGCGGCGTAATCGAGCCTCTGGGCGATGACGATGCCATCCGGATCAATAATCGCTTCTTCCGCGGCGGCTCTTCATTTCGCGGTTTTGATGTTGCCGGCATTGGCCCGCGCGTCATCGATACACTTGCGGATGAAAACGGCGAAGTCATCGATGTTAAAGCCCTGAATTCGCTTGGTGGCAAAGTCTATTACCAAGGCACTGGTGAGATTACCCTTCCAAATTATCTGCCTGAAGAATATGGAATTCGCACGAAATTGTTTGTTGAGGCGGGATCCGTTGGGATCCTCGACGATCCCGACATTACGGACCCCGTCTTCTTCACGACAACAAGTACCCAATATCAGGGTGTACCGGGAGGGACGCCAGCGGTGCGACAAGTCAAAGACGGGTTGGGGCTTCGCGCGTCGGCCGGTCTTTCAGTGGGCTGGGATTCGCCGTTCGGACCAATTCAGTTCGACTTTTCACAAATTCTTCGCAAGGAAGAGTACGACCGGACCGAGACGTTCCGCTTCAGTACTTCAACTCGTTTCTAACTAAGTTTCCAACAGGAGAGAGACATATGTTCCCCCTCAAAAATATCATGGCAGCATTCGCGCTGCTTTTCACCGCGCCAATCGCGCTCACACCCGCCGCGATGGCACAAGGCACCAATGTCGTGGTGATTGATCGCGTCAAGATCTTCACCGACAGTCAGGCTGGGCAAGATCTGCGCACCAAAATCGGCGCGATCGAAACCCAAATGCAGGGTGAGCTCAAGCCAACAGCGGATAAGCTGCAAGCTGATGGCACGTCATTGGATGCCAAGTCACAAGGGATGACCCGGGACGCCATTCTGGCCAACGCGACTCTGAAGGCTGAGGTCGAGCAATATGCGCGCGACGTGCAAGCGTTCAATCAGGCGCGCCAGGTTGCCGCGACAGAGCTTCAACTTACTGAACGCGCTGCGCTGATTCAGTTCAACAATGCGCTTGTGCCAGTGTTGCAACAGGTCGTCACCGAAACCGGGGCGAACATTATTCTCGATAAATCTCAAATCGTGTTTGTCGACACAGCGACAGATGTTTCAGCTACAGTGGTTTCCAAGTTGAATGCTGCGACGCCATCGATTAATGTGACGCGTCAGCGGATGCCGACGCAACAACCACAACAATAGCGTTTTCGAGGGGCTGATGCAGATAGATCAGCGCTTTTATTTTGAAAAGGGTCCGCAAAGCTTGCGGACCCTTTTGCGCACTTGTGATTTCGATGTCAGTATTCCGCAAGACCTTGAAATAAAAGGGATTGCGCCATCGGCCAGCGCCGGCTCCGGAGATCTTTGCTTTGTCGAAGGCGACGCCAAATCGGCCGCTAATACCCATCCATCCGCAAGCGCTTGTCTGGTGCGGGAGGCCGCTGCATCCGGATTACCTGAATCGGTTATGCCCGTCATTGTCGCGAATCCGCGCTTTGCTCACAAACGACTGAGTGAAGCGCTTTTTGAGCTCAAAGACTGGCAATCAGATGGACCGGCGCCAGCCATCCACCCCAGCGCACAAATCGCGCCCACAGCCTTTATCGCGGCTGGCGCTGCGATTGGAGAGGATGCCAAAATCGGTCCTGGCGCCGCGATTGGCCCCGGCGTTCAGATTGGCGCCCGGACTTGCATTGGACCTAACGCCGTTATTCGCTGCGCCTTGATCGGCAATGATGTGCACATTCATGCGGGGGCCGTTATTGGCGAAGCTGGGTTTGGCGTAACCGGCAGCCCTCAAGGCAGCGAAGATGTTCCGCAATGGGGGCGTGTGATTATCCAGGATTTTGTTACGCTTGGTGCGAATAGCTGCGTCGATCGAGGCGCTTTTGACGATACGATCATTGGCGAGCGAACCAAAATCGATAATCTGGTACAAATTGCCCACAATGTTGTCATCGGGCGTAACGTCACGATGGCAAGTTTCACGGGCATATCCGGCACCACCAAAGTCGATGATGGTGTGGTGATGGGCGGGCGTGTCGGGATTGCAGATCATGTTCATATCGGCGCGGGTGCGCAACTCGCTGCGTCGGCTGGCGTGTTTCGGGATATTCCGGCTGGAGAAGCCTGGGGCGGTGTCCCGGCGAAACCATTGCGGCAATATTTGCGAGAAATCGCTTGGATTCAGAAGCAAATCGCGCCCAAGAAGAAGCCGAAATGACGGTTACAATTCACCCAACCGCAGTCGTCGAGCAAGGCGCAGAGCTCGGCACAGATGTGTCGATCGGTGCGATGGCCTATGTCGGGCCTGATGCCGTGCTCATGGACCAGGTGACGCTGCATCCGAAAGCGACGGTCATCGGTCACACTGTTCTCGGTGAAGCCGTCGAACTCTATCCGGGCTCAGTGATCGGTGGTCCACCGCAAGTTCTCGGGTATCAAGGCAGCGCCGAATCGCGTCTGGAAGTCGGTGCCCGCACGGTTCTTCGCGAGCATACGACTTTGCATACAGGATCACCTGAACATGGC
>CAYGUD010000062.1:0-10008 GCA_964352865.1 uncultured Hyphomonas sp. | reverse complement strand
ACCAGATCATAGCGCTTCGTCCTCATCGGCGAGGGCTGCAGCGACACGGGCGCGATCTTCGTCGCTCATTGCAGCAACGGGGCGCGCTTCACTGCGGCGCAATCGCATGAGGAACCAGACACCGCCGAGCAGGATCAGGAGAAACGGCCCAACCCATAAGAGCAATGTATTCAACTGCAGCGGCGGCGACATAAGGACATAGTCGCCATAACGCGCACGCAAATATTCCCGCGTTTCGTCGTCACTGTCACCGGCTTCGACACGCTTACGGACGAGCCGGCGCATATCTTCCGCCAGCGGTGCATTTGAATCATAAATGGATTGGTTCTGACAAACGACGCAGCGCAGGGTTTTGGAAATCGCTTCGGTACGGGCGTCGACATTTTCTACAGGTGTTTCGCTAAGCTCTTGTGCCTCGCTCAGCCCGCTATGGAGTATCAAAAGTGCTAAGCATGCTACGATCAGCGCTTTCATGATGGCGCCTCGCTTTCGCGCGCGATCGCGTCGATGACGGGTCGGATTGTGCGCTTCCACACGTCCGGGGTAATCGCGCCAATCTGCTTGTATCGAATGCGCCCTTTCGGATCGATGATGAAAGTTTCGGGAGCGCCGGTGACGCCCATCTCGATGACCAGATCGCTCTCTGCATCGAAGATGATATCAGCATAAGGGTCGCCATGCTCCTCTAACCAGGAGAGCGCATCTTCCCGTTTATCGCGCCAATTTACCCCAACAATGCGGACTGTGTTGTCGCGCGATAGTTGCATCAGTGTTGGGTGCTCTTGCAGACAGGCGACGCACCAGGATCCGAACACATTGACCAGGACAGTCTCACCGATCAGGTCTTCCCTGCGCAGCAAGACGGTATCTGAGCGCAGTTCTGGCAATTCGAAATCGGGCATTTCCCGATCAATCATTTCGGTTGGAATCACGCTCGGGTCACGCGTCAGACCAATCGCCAGAAAGACGACGAGGACGAGGAAAACCCCAACCGGAAGAAGACGAGACCAGGTCATGCGCCCTATTCCGCGGCCACAGGTTGCGCCGGCGCCGCGGGCATACGGCGACCGGAAAAGGCATGCCGTCGATCCGCCACGGACGCAAAGCCGCCAAATGCCATCATCAGAGCGCCAATCCAGATCCAGATGACGAGTGGATGGTAATAGACACTCACTACCCAGCCCTCTTCCGGATTTCCGTCGCCCTTAGCCGCATACAGAATGCGCAGCGCGCCAATCTCCATCGCGCCTTCAGTCGTATTGTTCCGCTCGACCGGGTACATGCGCTGCTCGGGGTTGAGGACAGCTATGCGTTTGCCGCCGCGCTCGATCACGACACGTCCGGCCTCTGAGACAAAATTTGGGCCTTGCGCCCGGTCGACGCTTTCGAGTGTAAACTCATAGCCCGCCACTGAGATACTCTCGCCAAGTTTAAGCCGGTCGACTTCCTCGTCTGACCAAACGCCCATCGCGACGACCCCGATGGTACAGACCGCCAGTCCAAGATGCGCCAAAGCAAATCCATGCGTCGCGCCAGGCAGCAAAGCAAAGCGCTTGAGCAAGTTTCCAATTGTGCTTTTCGCCTGCCCAATGCGCAATTTGCGACCGTAATTTGCGATTGTGCCGAACAGCAACCAGGCGGCGAGCCCCATTCCGATCGCCCCGAATACAGACTTTCCAAACACCGCAACAGCGATCGTCAATGTCACCGCGGCTGCCGCCATGATCAGCAAAGTCCGGCGCAACCGGCGCCAGCTATCCGTGCGCCATTTGATCATCGGTGCGACCGCCATGAAGATGATCAGAACAGCCATGATCGGACCGAATGTCCGCTCGAAATATGGCGGGCCGACTGTGATCTTATCCCCGGTCAGCGCATCAATTACCAGCGGATAGAATGTTCCCAGAAAGACCGTCGCGGTGGCGACGACGAGCAGGATATTGTTCAGCACCAAACCAGCTTCTCGGCTCTCCAGTTCAAAACTCGCCCCGTGTGCAATCTTGCCGGAGCGCAAGGCATAGAGCGCCAGCGCGCCCCCGGTGGCGAGGATGAGCAATGCCAGAATAAACACGCCGCGATCCGGATCGACGGCGAATGCGTGCACACTGGTCAACACGCCGGATCGGACAATAAAAGTGCCGACCAGGCTGAGCGAGAATGTCGTAATCGCCAATAATAATGTCCAGCGAATAAAACTGCCGCGAGCCTGTGCCACCAGAGTCGAATGCAACAACGCCGTTCCCGCCAGCCAGGGCATGAAGCTGACATTCTCAACCGGGTCCCAGAACCACCAGCCACCCCAGCCAAGCTCGTAATAGGCCCAGACGCTGCCCAGCACGATGCCTATGGTCAGGAAACTCCAGGCCAGAAGAACCCAAGGCCGAACCCAGCGCGCCCACATCGCATCGACGCGGCCTTCAATCAGCGCCGCGACCGCGAATGAGAACGCGACCGAGAATCCAACATAGCCCAAGTACAAGAAAGGCGGATGCAGGGCCAAACCCGGATCCTGCAAAAGCGGATTCAGACCAACGCCATTTTCGGGGATCGGGGAAAGACGCTCGAATGGATTGGAGGTGAAAATAAGAAACGCCAGAAACCCGGTCGTCGTCAGCCCTTGAATGGCAATCGCTCTCGCCCGCAAGCCAGAGGGCAGCGTCTTGCCGAACCAGACCATCGCGGCGCCGAACAGCGCCATGATCAAGACCCAGAGCAGCATAGACCCTTCGTGATTTCCCCACGTTCCGCTGAACTTATAGATGAGCGGTTTGCTGGTATGCGAATTCATCGCGACCAGTTTGACGCTGAAGTCTGAGACCATGAAAGCGTGCGCCAATAGAGCGAATGCGCAGACGCAGAGGACGGCTTGCGCAATCGCGGCGCGGTCCGCAAACATCATGGCGCGACGATCATTCTGATGCGCGCCTTGCAGGCCCATCCATCCTTGCAAGGCGCTGAGCAACAGCGCCAGGATGAGGGCAATCTGACCAATTTCAGCGAGCATGAAACCTCGTGACCAAAAAGGCGGGCCACAGCGGTCCGCCTCTCAGAGTTCTATATGTCAGGGCTTGGGCCGCAACCCAATGCTTCTTCTAGCCGCAGGAGTAATCGCTACTCGGCCGCAACGCGGGCCGCTTGTTCATTCATAATGTGCAGCGGCGGTTGGCAGGCCCAGTCGGCAATCTGTTCGAGATCATAATGGCGGCAAGCCTCCATCAGCATCCGCACTTCTGTCCACATGTCGCCATCGACGATGGGCATGAACAGGTCAGCGATATTGTCGATGCCGAGATAGGTTCTGACACCCGCATTTTTAAGCTTCACAAACGGACCGATGGAATTGTGCAGCGGACCTTGCATCGGTAGCTGTTTCATCGACAGCGCCGCAGACGGGCAGATGACAATGCCGACATCAGCTTTCTTACAGAGTTCGACAATCCGGTCCTGCTCGCTCTCATCCTTGGCCGAGACCGAGATGGAGTGAATGCCATAGACCCGGCCTTGCATGCCGTGCTCCATGGTCTTCAGACACAGCAATTCTGTTTCGTGCTGGAAAGGATTATTTTCCTGGTCGACATGAACCTCGACCATTTTGTTCAGCTCTTTGGCCGTCTCCATGACAATGTCGAGATGCTTCTCTTCCCGTGGACGGTCGCGCGATGGCAGGCCGCCGCAATAGTCAGCCAGTTTACAGGCTTCGATATATTGCTTGCGGGAGGCTTCATCCAGGACGCCTTCGAGTGGCTGAACACCAATTTCGAAGCGGATCTTGTCCTTGAAACGCTCTTTGACTTCGACTGCGGCCTGGATCGGTTTCAGGCCAATAATGCTGTCCGCATCAACCATCGTCCGGCAATATTGCGAGCCTTGATCGACGACGGTCTGCAAGGCGCGTGAAATCCGCTCGACGAGATCTTCGTGCGTGTAATTCTCTTTCAAGTGGCGATACAGTTCCCACTTCTTTTCCATATCCGCAAAGCCCAGCGCCAGGTTTTCCGGCGAAATCAGATAGGCTTTGTCAAAATGGCCATGATGGTTAGACCAGCCGCCGCGCTCGCGCACCAGTTCGAGGAAACGCGTGCGCAGATCCCAGGGGCGGTCATCGCTATTAATCTTATAGCTGTAAGTGCCTTTTTCGAGGTCCGAGAGCACCAGCTCAATCGTTTCCTTGGCGACGCTGCGATCAGTATAAAGCGGGATTCCGTGCTTCACAGAGAGTGAACGAATGCTGGCGGCGTCAGAGGCTTCATCATAGGTCGAATCGCCGGTCAGAATATTGACGACAAAATCAACTTTACCATCCCGGATCAATGTTCTGATATTAGGCTCTTCGTCACTGGATATCTTGCGCGCAGCGATCGATTCAACCCCGTTCTCAGCCAGAAAACGATGCGTTCCCGGCGTCGCATAGAGCCCGACGCCAATGTCCGCCATTTTGCGACAGGCTTCGAGCAGAAACGCCTTATCTTCTGTCGCTCCGGCACTGATCAGCAAAGAGCGTTGTTGCCCTCGCGCCAGCATTTTCAAGTTGAACCCGATCAGGTCGATTTTCGAATGTGTGTCCAGCGCAGCCATGGTTGATCCTCTCTATGAGCCGTGTTCGCCAACGCCGCCCAGCGCGCAAACGGCCTGAACATGGTTCGATTCCTGTGTGAGTCAATCGCGCCATGAATGAATATTGTGCGTAACCAATATCGGTTGGCTCGGAAGACCATTGTAAACGCAACAAAGCAAGCCCTCCTATGCCAGAGGGCCTGCTGAATTTAGGAATTGTGATCGAGATCAGGCTTTTGCCGGAAACACTTTCGGGTTTCTGAGCAATGCGGCGCTGAGCAAAGTGACAACGAGGCCAACCGGCAAGATTTCAAGGAATGTCAGCGGCATTCGAAAAGCTGGATTCTTGTAACTCGCCATCGTCGACTCGACTTGTTCGATTTTGGCAGCAAGCGCCTCTCCCGTGATACCTTTGGCTTCATAACCAGCGATCAGGGTTTGCTTATAGTCTTCCATAAACGCGTAATCCGTTAGCCACAGATTTAACTCCCACCCCAACGCATGGAAGACGCCGGCCACAGCTGTGATGCCAAGTCCGAGACCAAATGCTGGTAAGAACTTGATCACGCCTCCCAACTCTCTGTCGCGATAGCGTTTGATCCCGACGAAGATCAGAGATAGCGCCACAAGCATTGTCAGATAGCCAATAGCGACCGAGCCGCTGCTGCCGGACAAGAACATCCCAAGCGACATGACCGTGATCGTCACGACCCCTGCGATCGCGCCATAAACCAACATGATCCGAAACATATTTGCCTCCTTTGGTTCAAATCAGACGCTCAGCTCTGATCCAAACAGTCTCCCCAAGCCATCGCCCATCCGGGTGATTTTCGTGAATGACCGCAAAATCACCTTACGGGATGAGCGCCAGATCCTTTGCTTTCTGAACCGCTTGCACACGCTGACTGACGTCAAGTTTCTCGTACAATCGCGATACATGCGTCTTCACTGTATTCGGCGAAACATGCAGGGTCTCGCCAATTTGTTTATTGGATTTTCCGTCGGCCATTTGCTCCAGAACGGCATGTTCGCGTTTTGTGATCCCTAAACTCTTGAGCGCCGCTTGATTAAGTTCAAACCCTGGTGCTTTGACCACGGGCGTCAGAGCGCGGCTGAGCCATATTCCGAGTCCGGTGAACCCGATGGCGATCAGCAGAATGTAAAATTCTGTCGCAAACAATTTGGTCAAGTAATGATACTCGACCCATTGCAACACGAATGCGATGGCAGCGAGCCCAAGGGCATATAGAAGAATTGTGCGCTTCACCGCAAAACCATGCCAAAACCCCAGAATATTGACCAGCTCAAAAATGCCACCGCTAATTCATGCGATTCTCCCATAGCGAGAATTTCAAGGTTTTGTTTTCCCGTCAGACATGAAACAGATCCGAATTGCAGCCCGATCTTGGTTGCCGTTCCGCGCGAGAAGCATCAATCTGCACTTCGTTTCTGCATAAAATTATTCTTTTGATTCCGACATTTAGCACTATACACTTCGGCTGAGCATGGGATTTGGTTCAGGCATTGCATCCATGACAAGGAAGAAATGCTCCTACCCCTCGCAATTTTGCCCCAGTCGAGTGTATAATGGCCATCATGAGTGACGCAGCTGAACCACACAAAATCCACCCATCCGACGCCATCGCGCGTCTTGAATCCGCGCAAAACGCCTCCAGTTGGCTTGCCTGGGGAGCGCTGGGATTAGCGTTTCTCTGGTGGGTCGCAGCCTTTGTCGGATCAGCCGCGCTGATCGGCGCTGAAGCCCTCGGCGCGATGCAGCCTGCATTAATTGTCGCCGGCCTGATTGCGATCATTCTACCCGGCTTGATGCTTGTCCTCGCGGGCATGATGGCGCGCGAGCAAGCGCGGGCAACCGCGGCGAACGCTGTGGTGCTCGAAGCTGCCGCGCGTCTCCTTCTTCCTTCGGAGACCATGGCCGACGAAGCCCGCGTGTTTGCTGATGAAATGTCAAAAGCCAGCGCCGAAGTGGATCGCTCAATGGGGCATGCCCTGTCAGCGATGAAAGCTATGGCAGGTGAAATCGGAGATGAGCGGCAACGACTGGAATCAGTGACCTATGCCAGCGCCGACAATGCCCGTGATCTGGCCTCCCGTCTTGGAAACGAGCGCAATGGCCTGGAACAATTGGCGAAAGATCTGCGCGAGCAAACCGATCTGCTGAACGATGCCATCCCGGAACAAGCAACTTTGATGGTTGCCTCAGCAAAAGCCGCGGCCACCGAAGTCAGCGCCGCAGAAGACGCCTTGCAAGGACGGCTGGCGGCATTGGATCAAACCGGTCGCGGTTTGGCGCAGAAAATTTCCGCCCTGGATACGCTGGCGGCTGAAGCGGGTGAGCGAAACGAAACTCTCTTGTTTGCCATCGCGCGCATGGAAGAGAAACTCGAACAGTCCCGCAAAACGGTCGAGACAGCGGCGCGCGCCGGTGAACTTGCCGCCGCAGCTGCGGGTACGACGGGCGATCGCCTGCTAGAATCCGTTAAAGTCGCGCTGGACGGTGCCAAAGCCGCCAGCAGTCAGATCCAGAACCAGACTTTTGAAGCCTCTGAATCCGCAGCCCGGGCTCTCGCCGAACTGAAAGACGCAGGCCAGCAAGCTGCCGCTGCGGTGCGTGCCGCTGGCATGGCAGCGCGGGCAGAAATGGATATTTCCGAGCGCCGCGCGACGAATACGAGTCAGGCGCTTTTGAAAAAGACGAAAGCTGTTGAACTTCGAGTCGCAACGACCGGCTCGAATGGCGAGCGTATCAAACCCGCTCCGGAAACCACGTTTGTGCCTAAGCCGGCATCGCAGCCAGTGGTTCAGTCTCCGTCCCGCGCCGTCGAGGAAGATTTGTTTGATGCCAGCGCAGACCGCATGGCAAAAGCTATGCTCGAAGACGCCGGCACAGATGCCGCAACTGAACTGGCCGCGTCCAATGGGCATGCCCCGAATGGTAATGGGCATGCGCATGCCACAAATGGGCTGAACGATGATTTCGACGATATCGAGGATGATGAGCTAGATTCATTCGGGCCGGAAGATGAGGTCGAAATCGGCACCACTCGAATGGGCGGCGACTCGCTCAGTGACATTATTGCTGACATGGAACGCGATGAACGATCGACTCTGTCACGGGAAGAGACGGCAGAAGCTTTGCTGGGACAATTGCAAGATTCCGGTATTCAGCTGGGTGACGTGTTCCGTCCGAAAGACAAGAAAAAGATCGCTCAAGCCGCCCGCAAAGGCGAAGATCACCGTCGCAATGCCACCAGCCAACAAGTTGGGCGGCAAGTTGACCGGGTCAGACAACGCCTGCGCGGCAATCTTGAAATGATGACCCTGGCCCGCGACTTCCTCGCACTCGAAGAATCCGACGCCTTGAACGCCCTCGAAAACACGCACGCGTCGAGCAAGAATGCCAGCGCGCGGTTAGCGACTTATCTGTTGCTCGATGCCGCCGTGACCTGAGCCTGTCAGTGCGCGCTAGGCGCGCAAAGACTGCTCTTTGTGACTCTCACAGTAAGGTGCGCCGTCCAAGCTAGGCTTTCCGCAAAAGTGGAAGCCAGCCTTTCCAGGTTCACCAATTGGCCATTTGCAGTGCACGTCGCGCAGTTCGTAAACAGCGACAGGACCGGTTGTCTTACGCGCATCAAGGACGCGTTTTGATCTCTCTTTTGTACTCATACCGGCAATCATAGTCTTACTGTCAGGAATGGCAAATGGTTAGCGGGTTTATTCACCAATCCACTTAAACTCCGGATCTTCCCACCATGGGAAAAAGCTCGGCATGCCTTCTGAGACTTTGACCGGATAGACCGGTTTGCGTTTCTCCAGAAAACTCATCACACCTTCACGGGCATCTTCCGTCTGACCGCGTGAGAAGATCGCAGCACTGTCGACAATATGCGCGTCCATGGGGTGGCTGGCCCCCAGCATGCGCCACATCATCTGACGGGTCAGCGCCGTCGAGACAGCAGCCGTGTTCTCGGCAATCTCATTCGCCATTGCGCGGGCCGCCGTCATCAGATCCGCTTGCGGGTGCACCGAATGGACCAGACCGCCCTTCAGCGCTTCCTCAGCTGGAAAGACGCGGCCTGAATAACACCATTCCAGCGCTTGCTGAATGCCGACCAGACGCGGCAGAAACCAACTGGATGCGGCCTCCGGATTGATGCCACGGCGATTGAACACAAACCCGAAGCGCGCATTGTCAGAGGCAATACGAATATCCATTGGCAGTTGCATCGTGACGCCAATACCAACTGCGGCGCCATTGATCGCACCAATCACTGGCTTCAGACTATCAAAGATGCGCAAGGTCACCCGTCCGCCGCCGTCGCGCTGAATGTCGACTTTTTCGGAGCGCCCGACTTCGCCGCTATCGGCGCGGGCTTCATAGTCAAATGTCTTGGCACCTTCGGACAAGTCCGCGCCAGCACAAAACGCGCGGTCACCAGAGCCGGTCACGATGACAGCTCGGACATCATCATTCGCATCCGTGTTGTCGAAGGCGTCGATCATTTCCGCCATCATCTTGCCTGTGAAGGCGTTCATTTTTTCGGGGCGGTGCAGTGTGAGGATCGCGATCGCGCCTTCTTGCTCCAGTTTGATTGTCTCATAATCGCCGAGGCTGCTCATCTTGCTCTCCTATAGGTATTTTGGCGACAAGAAGCGGTCTCTCGTCTTAACCGTCAACCGTGACGCAGCGTTGCCCCTTTAGAATTCGTGACGCTTGTGTCATCTTCTTAGAAACAGACGTTGCATCAAGCGACGCCGGAGGAAACGAAAATGGCTGAATTTGACTATATTATTGTCGGCGCCGGTAGCGCTGGATGTGTCCTCGCCAATCGTCTGACAGAGGACGGAAAATCTACCGCCCTGTTGCTCGAGGCAGGCGGAAAAGACACGTCGCTGATGATCCACATCCCCGTCGGTTATGCCCAGACTTTAAAGGACCCAAAAGTCAATTGGATGTACGAAACCGAGCCTGATCCTGGCACTAATGACCGCGTCCACACCTGGCCGCGCGGCAAAGTACTGGGCGGCTCATCCTCGATCAATGGCCTGCTCTACATTCGAGGCCAGCGTCAGGATTATGATGGCTGGCGGCAAATGGGCCTGCGCGGTTGGTCTTATGATGATCTCCACCCGTATTTCCTGCGCAGTCAGAACCAGGAACGAAATGGCATGGACGGTCACGCCAAAGGCGGCCCACTCAACGTCTCGGACGTGACTGAACCGCATCCAATCTCCGATGCCGTAATCGAAGCAGGTAAGGCCATGGGCCTGCCGCACCGCGATGTGAATGGCGAAGACCAGGAAGGGGTTTGCTACTATCAGTTGACGGTCAAGAATGGCCGTCGCTGCAGCGCTGCCGTCGCTAATCACAATCAAGCCAACAAACGCCCAAACCTGAAAATAGAAACCAAGGCCCTGCCACCCCGGGTCCAG
>CAYGUD010000061.1:8873-10073 GCA_964352865.1 uncultured Hyphomonas sp. | reverse complement strand
TGCTAGTTCAGGATCAGGATTGACGCGTTCAGATAGCCGGCAAAGCTGACCCATAGCAAATACGGTATCTGCATGAAGGCAGCGGCCCGCGAGTGTTTGGCGAAAGCTCGGATCATGGCGACAATCAACAGCCACAGCACAACCAGCGTCACCATGGCAATCAGCACTTGCTGAAAGCCAAAGAAAAGCCAGCTCCAGGCGAGGTTGGCCGTCAATTGGATAAAGTAGAGGCCGAGCGCCGCCGACGCCGCATTGAAGCTGCCCGCCGTGAGCCGCACCAGAACTGCCCCTAGCGCCATCAGCGAAAACAGGATCGGCCAGACCACGGCAAAGATGATGTCCGGCGGGGTCAGGCCCGGTTTTTCGAGCGCGAAATACCACACATCCTCGCTGCCGCCAGAAACGCCGGCACCAAGACCCGCTGTCGCTGCCGTGACAACAGCGATGAGAAAAATGGTCAGGGCGGCAGGCTTATGCGGGGACATTGCTGAATCCGTATCAGCTCAGTTCAGCCACGTCACCTCAGATTATGGCCATTTGACCACAGGTGGCATGGAAGACAGGATGCTGGTGACATTTCCGCCGGTCTTCAGGCCGAATGTCGTGCCGCGATCATACAGCAAGTTGAATTCGACATAGCGGCCGCGCCGGACCAGCTGTTCGTCGCGCTCTGCTTCGGTCCAGCCTTCATTCATTCGGCGCCGGGCGAGTTTGGGATAAATTTCGGCAAACTGCTTTCCGACATCTTGGGTGAAGGCGAAATCGCGCTGCCAGTCGCCAGTATTGAGGCGGTCATAGAAAATCCCGCCGGTGCCGCGCGGCTCGTCCCGATGGGGTAGATAGAAATATTCATCGCAGCGCTGTTTGAAATCCGGGTACCAGGTTTTGTCATATGGATCGCAGGCGGCTTTCATCGCGGCGTGGAAGTCGACTGTGTCGGCAAATTCGGGATTGCGTTGAAAATCGAGCAGCGGCGTCAGATCGCCGCCGCCGCCAAACCAGCTCTCACTGGTGACCAGCATGCGCGTATTCATATGCACGGCAGGCACACGCGGATTGTGTAGATGGGCAATCAGGGACACGCCTGACGCCCAGAACTTGCCATCCGAATCATCCGCGCCGGGAATCTGCGCCCGGAAGGCTTCTGAAAACGATCCATAGACTTCAGAATAGTGGACGCCGACATACACGAAAAACTAG
>CAYGUD010000061.1:5128-8863 GCA_964352865.1 uncultured Hyphomonas sp. | reverse complement strand
GCCATCGCCGCGCTGCCATTCGGTTTTTTCGAACCGGCCCGGTGCGCCTGAATAGAGCGGTCGGCTGGCGTCGTCTTCAAGCGCTTCGAATCGCGCGATGATATCGTCCTGAAGCGCCTTGAACCAGGTTGATGCGAGGTGTTTTCTTGTGTCGAGCTCTGTCATTCCTGGGTCCTGTAATGTGTCGAGCGCGAGCGCTAAATGACCGTTAGCACGGACAGTATCGGTAAATCTCCCTAAGGGGGGTGGAAATTGTGTCGCATCCTCAGCCGATGCAATCGCTTGAAATCATCCGCGAGGCACGCTACGCGGGCTCAGTTATCGGGGGAGGATGCTTGCGGCGCTGCGCCGCAATGATGCTTTCCCCTAATCTGTGTATTTAGGCTGCAAAGTCATGCCGAAGGAAGAGAAGACGTGAGCGATTCCAACACAACGGCCCCGGATCAAGTCGACGAAGAGCGCCGGGATTTCATCCACATTGCTGCGATCGCAGCAACTGCAGGCGGTGCTGGCCTGGTGGCCTATCCATTTATCGATCAGATGAATGCGGCAGGCGACACCAAAGCGGCGTCCAGCCTTGAAGTCGACATTTCCAAAGTCCCGCTGGGCGGCGAAATTCGTGTCCTGATCGGCGGCAAGCCCTTCTTCCTGCGTCACCGCACGCCAGAAGAGATTGCAGCTGCTGTGAACACCGACGTCAAGAAACTGCCGGATCCACAGACAGACGAGGCCCGGTTGGTCGCTCTGGCGGACGGGACCTATAATCCTGCGATCCTGATTACGTCCGGCGCCTGTACGCACCTTGGTTGTGTGCCGGTTGGTCCAGCTCAGGGCAGTGTTGGCGATTATGGCGGTTGGTACTGCCCGTGCCACGGCTCGCACTACGATACTTCTGGTCGAATTCGCAAAGGCCCTGCGCCGTCGAACTTGCCCGTGCCGAATTACGAGTGGGTGTCTCCCACGCTTGTAAAAATTTCACTCTAAAGGAAGGACCAGAGACCGATGAGCGGACACGAGTCCACCTACGAGCCAAAAACTGGCATCGAAAAATGGCTAGATAGCCGCCTTCCAATTGTTCGGTTGGCGCATGACAGCTTTGTCGATTTTCCGACCCCTAAAAACCTCAATTACTGGTACACATTTGGCGGTATCCTGGCGATCTGCCTGGTTGTCCAGATCATTACCGGGGTTGTTCTGGCGATGCATTATACCGCCGACATCAACCAGGCCTTCGGGTCGGTTGAGCGCATTATGCGCGATGTTCCGTACGGATATCTGATCCGCAACATCCACATGGTTGGCGCCTCGATGTTCTTCCTGGCAGTCTATGTACACATGTTCCGCGGCCTCTATTACGGATCATACAAGGCACCCCGCGAAGTCTTGTGGCTTCTGGGCTGTATCATTTATCTGTTGATGATGGCGACGGCGTTCCTTGGCTATATGCTGCCATGGGGTCAAATGTCACTGCACGGCGCGAACGTGATTATCAACCTGTTCGGGGCCATCCCACTGGTTGGTGAGAGCGTGCAAAGCTGGCTGATGGGCGGACCTTCGGTTGGCAATCAGACGCTGCAACGTTTCTTCTCGCTGCACTATTTGCTGCCCTTCATGATTGCCGGTGTTGTGATCCTGCACATCTGGGCGCTGCACGTTCCGGGCAATAATAACCCGACAGGTGTGGAAGTTCAGGACGTCAAGAAAGACACGGTCCCGTTCCATCCGTATTACACCGTAAAAGACGGTTTTGCGATTGTCGTCTTCCTGATCATCTTCGCAGTCTTCGTCTTCTACGCCCCGAACGTTCTTGGCCATGCAGACAATTATATCGAAGCGAACCCGCTCGTAACACCAGCGCACATCGTGCCGGAATGGTATCTATTGCCATTCTACGCGATCCTGCGGGCGATTACGTTCAATATCGGCCCGATCGACGCGAAACTGCTTGGTGTGATCTTCATGTTCGCATCGATTGCTGTACTATTCCTGCTGCCATGGCTGGACACATCGAAAGTGAAGTCGATGCGCTATCGCCCTGTGGCAAAGCAATTCTTCATGGGCTTTGTGGTGGCGTGTTTGCTGCTTGGTTGGTGCGGGGCTTCGAACCCGGACAATGCCGTCATCTCAATGGGTGAGGACAAATTGTCTGTATCCTATACGGACGCGGCTGGCCTCGAAGGTCAGCGGACATTTGAAGACTATGCACCAGCAGCTCAGTTCCGCGATGAACAAGTCGCGTCTGGCGGCGTGGCCTCTATGACGATTCAGAAAGCTCCGGCGTTCACGTTCAAGACTTTGTCTCAGATTTTGACGGCTTACTATTTCGCTTTCTTCCTGTTGATCCTGCCAATTCTGGGTCTCAGAGAGCGTCCAAAAGGCGAGCCAGACTCAATTCACCAGTCCATTCTCGGACACGACGCGCCGGCAGCGGCGCCAGCCGAATAAGGAATCACGGATATGAAACTCTTCCGTCCTCTCCTCGCAGGTCTTGGCGCATTGGCACTCGGCCTGTCTGCTCACGCAGCTGGCGGTGCCAAGCATGCCCACGCGCCTGACGAAGGTTGGCCATTTGCAAAAATGCCCGCCGGTCAGCTCGATCAGGAAAGCGTGCAACGCGGTTTCCAAGTCTACAAGGAAGTCTGCGCGTCATGCCACGGCATGAAGCTGCTCTCTTACCGAAATCTCGGTGAAAAGGGCGGGCCTTTCTATAGCGACGAATATAAGAATGCGAATGACAACCCGCTGGTCAAAGCGATTGCTGCTGAGTTCGAAATCCTCGATCCAAATCCGGATGAGAATGGCGATCCGGTTTACCGTCCAGCGATCCCTGCTGACACGTTCCGTTCGCCTTATCCGAATGATCAGGCGGCCATGGCGGCGAATGGCGGCGCAATGCCACCAGATCTGTCCGTGATTACCAAAGCCCGCGGACATGGTGCTGAAGGTGAAGGCGCATCCTACATCTACTCACTGCTCACCGGATACAAAGACGACAAGATCAAGACCAAGACCGGTGAAGACGGTCTCAACGTCAATTATATCGAGTTTGATGATGATGACACTGTCGGCACGCTGATCCAACCAACCGGACTGTATTACAACCCGTATTTTGCGGGGGATACCACGCCGCAATGGGATGGTGACCCACGTCATGCGCCATATGGCGGCTTCCTCGCTATGGCGCCGCAACTCCCGGATGGCCGGGTTGAGTATATCGATGGCACAGAGGCCACGACGTCTCAGATGGCCTATGATGTTGCGCAATTCCTGCATTGGGCAGGCGATCCAAAACAAGGGCAACGTAAGGCGCTGGCATTGCCAGTAATGCTCTACCTGGTCCTGTTGGCGATCCTGCTCTGGTTCTCTTACAAGCGCATCTGGAGAAACGTGGAACACTAAGTGTTCTTACACAGTGACGTGAATTGACGGCCCCGCTCTGGATTGCTCCAAGGGCGGGGTTTTCACATCTGGAGATACGGAATGAGTAATTGGGTGATTGGCGTCATTGGCGGCTCAGGACTGTATGAAATTGATGGGCTCGAGGGTGCCGAAGAGATCACGATTGAGACGCCATGGGGCGCGCCGTCTGATACGCTGATCAAAGGCCATGTCGGGGATGTTGAATTCGTCTTCCTGCCGCGTCACGGCAAAGGTCACCGCCTGACCCCAACCACTGTGCCATATCGCGCCAATATTGACGCTCTGAAGCGGCTCGGCTGTACGGATGTGCTGTCG
>CAYGUD010000061.1:0-5118 GCA_964352865.1 uncultured Hyphomonas sp. | reverse complement strand
GTCGATCTCCGCCTGCGGCTCGCTGCAAGAGCAATACGCGCCCGGCGATTTTGTTATGGTGGATCAGTTTATTGATCGCACCTTTGCCCGTGAGAAGAGCTTTTTCGGACCCGGCATGGTAGCGCATGTCTCCGTCGCCGAGCCGATTTGCTCGCGCCTCTCCGGGCTGGCGGGCGAGGCCGCGAAGATCGCGGGCGCCAAGGTTCATACGGGCGGGACGTATCTCGCCATGGAAGGCCCGCAATTCTCGTCGCGCGCGGAAAGCCATATGTATCGCAGCTGGGGATGCGACGTGATTGGCATGACCAATATGCCGGAAGCCAAACTCGCCCGCGAAGCTGAATTGCCTTATGCGACGATTGCCATGGTGACAGACTATGATTGTTGGCGTGAACACGAGGCGCATGTCGAAGTGACCAATGTGCTCGAGATCATGCGGGCCAATTCAGCCAAAGCCAAAACAACCATCCGCCAGCTTGCTGAGGCGCTGCAAGGCACCCCTCGTACGCCGTCACCGCAAGGCATAGAGACGTGTCTCGACTATGCCTTGATCACATCGCCTGAGGCGCGTGACCCCCGTGTTCTGGCCAAGCTCGACGCGATTGCCGGACGGGCGCTGAAAGCATCAACCTGAGGTTTTCGTGCACCGCAACTGACAAAACCTGTAGCGCGAAAGGAGAGTCATCTTGCGACTCAGCCCACCATCGTCTTTAAGCCGAGGGGACGGGCTATGGGCAAAGGGCTTTTCCGATGAAACTGATTTCTTGCAACGCAAATCGACCGCTTTCTGAGGCCATTGCTGACCACCTGGATTGCCCGCTCACAGCAGCGGAAGTGAAGAATTTCGCAGACAATGAGATTTTCGTGCGGATCAATGAGAATGTCCGCGGCGAGGATGTCTTTGTCATCCAATCAACGTCGCGCCCGGCAAATGACAATCTGATGGAATTGCTGATCTGCATCGACGCGCTGCGCCGGGCCTCGGCAGCACGCATCACGGCTGTCATCCCATATTTCGGGTATGCTCGCCAAGACCGCAAGACCGATGGCCGGACCCCGATCTCTGCCAAACTGGTCGCCAACCTGATCACGGCTGCGGGGACAGACCGCGTTCTGACGATGGACCTGCATGCCGGACAGATTCAGGGCTTCTTTGATATCCCGACCGACAATATGATCGCGCTACCCGTAATGGTGGACGATGTTCAGCGCCGAATGGGCCGTGAAAAACTGATGGTTGTCTCGCCAGATGTTGGCGGTGTGGTCCGGGCCCGTTCCTTTGCCAAGCGGATTGGCGCGGACCTCGCAATTGTTGACAAACGGCGTCCGGAAGCCGGCAAATCTGAAGTCATGAACATTATTGGTGATGTCAGCGGCCGGAAATGTATCCTGGTTGATGATATCTGCGATTCCGGCGGCACGCTGTGCAATGCGGCGGCGGCCCTGAAAGAGCAGGGCGCCACCTCGGTCAGCGCTTACATCACCCACGGCGTGCTCTCCAACAATGCCGTTGGACGAGTTGAGAAGTCCGTCATGGATGAGCTGGTCATCTGTAATACAATCCAACCGGAAGCTGCCGACTTGAAATCGAAGAAGCTACGCGTCCTGTCTGTCGCCCCGCTGCTGGGTGAAGCGATCCGCCGGATTGCCAATAATGAGAGTGTCTCGAAACTGTTCGACTAAGTCGAGCAGCAATCCTCGTAAATTATCAGGCCTTTGACTTTAGCGGGATCTTGCGGTTCGCCGTCTTTATAGACTTCCAGATGCAAATGCGGTCGGGTGCCGCCTCCGGCTGTGTCACCGACTTTGCCGATATAGTCGCCAGCTTTGATCTTATCGCCTTTTTTGACGAGGGTTTTGTGAAGCGACGAAAAACGCATCTTGCGGCCGTCTTCGAACAGAATATCGACTGTGTATCCCAGCCCGTCTTTCTTGCCAGCATAGAGGACTTTAGCATCTGCGGGGCTGTGCAAAAGGGTGCCCTTCTTGGCCTTGATGTCGAGGCCATAATGCCACTTCTTTTCATCTTCGCCGGGATAGTAAATCTTGCCAAATGGGACGCTGGCACTCGCCCAGGCATCTACAAATATAGCATGTGTGAAGACGTTTCTGGTCACCATGGACGACGCCTGGGCCAATGATAACGGCGCCAGGACCAAGCCAGCCGCCAGCGCAAACACTGCCAGGCGCTGGCGCGGTTTGCGCGCATCACGCTCAAGCAATTGGGTCAGGCGTTTCTTCAATGTTTCGCGGCGCGGCAGAATGAATGCTGCAACGGGCAGCGCCTGTGTCGGGTAAGGCCGTGTCACGCGGGCTGTATTGGCCAAGACACGGGCATAAGCGACATTGTCGCCGGTCAGCGCAGCGGTTTGCTCATCGCAGGCGGCTTCGCGCCAGTAATCGAGCTGGTGACGCATCATCCAGGCAAAGGGCGAGAACCAGAACACATCTGCGACGAGCCGCTCAAACGGCCGCGTCAGCAAGTCGCCGCGGGCAATATGGGTGCATTCATGGGCCAGAATGATGTCAGCGTCGCTTTGATCCGAAATCGCTTCCGGCAGATAAATGGTCCGACGGCGAATACCCGCAAGGAAAGGGGAGCCATGTGGAATACTCGCCGTGGACGGGGTCTGTTGCAGACCCAATTGCCGCGCCCATTTGTCGGCCTGCACCGCTTGATGAGGGGCCGCCAACTTTTTGATGCTTTGCAGGCGCGCCTGACACATCGCATTGAAGCCGAGGCGGGCCAGCCAGCCAGCGACCAGAACGGATGCCAGAATGATCCCGATGAACGGTATCGACGAAGCTTCAGTCGCCGCCTGAACCGCGGCATTGGTCGACAGCGCTTCAGCCGCGCCGCCAATATAAGGTAAATCCGGAATCGGCGTCGCCATCGGCGCCGGGATCAGGGCATAAGCACCAGCAATCAGCCAGGGCAAAAAGGCGAGGAACGCAGCGCCCCGCCAGATAGTGTGTGCGAACCGGGCTGGCACAGGTTCGCGACTCAAAAATTGAGCGCCCCCCGCTAATAGCCCCGTCCAGATCAACGAAAATGCGATGAACCAGAGGGCTGACATACTCTATTCTCCGTTATTACGGGCTTCAGCAGCATTGATGATCATGTCGAGCTCATCCAGCTCGTCATCTGAAAGGTGTGGGCTTTCAGCGAACATTGTGGCCGGGATCGGCCCATCCATATCCAGAACTTTACGCGCCAGATGGCGGACCAGAGTTCCGAGAGTCTCAACCCGGTCGAGCAAGGGCTCAAAAGTTACAGGGTCAACGTCGCCATTGCGCTTGACCCAGCCTTTGGCTTCCATACGTCCGAGGACCGTCCTGGTGGTCGACAATTGCCAATCCTGAGAGGGTCCGACGGCTTCGTGCAATTGACGTGCGGTTCGCGCGCCGCTGTTCCAAAGATATTTCAAAATCACGAGTTCAGACGGATTTGGATTGGCCATATGTATGACTCCATGGTGCTACAGGTGTAAAACTACGCCTGTAAAACGGGCAGAGTCAAGTGACGTGATGATTAGGTATTGCCGCTGGATCGGCTTTCCCGTATAGCCACCGCCTTACAGAAAGGGCGGCGCGAGGCCGTACCTGTCAGGCTGTCACCCAGATAAAATATTGGGCGGACTTCAGGGCGAAAGGAACAAATATGTCAAAAGATTTCGTTTTTAACGTCTCTGTGCGCGTACGGATTGGTAGTGGCGGCGCCCGCGAAGCGCGCCGCGCTGGTCTCGTGCCTGGCGTTCTTTATGGCGGCGGCGAAGCGCCTGTTGCTGTGGCGCTGAAGCAAAATGAAGTGATCAAGGCGATCAATACCGGCCAGTTTCTGTCTTCAACCGCAACCATGGTTCACGAAGGCAAAAAGCAATTGGTGATCCCGCAAGCGATCCAGCTTCACCCTGTCACGGATAAGCCTCAGCACGTCGATTTGTACCGCGTGAAGAGCGACCAGATCATTACGGTCGAGGTGACGGTAAACTTCTTCAACGAAGAAGACGCACCTGGCTTGAAAAAAGGTGGCGCGCTGAACGTAGTCCGTCACGCGGTTGAGCTGAACGTCCGTGCTGACAGCATCCCGGATGCACTCGACGCTGACCTTACCGGTCTGGATATTGGCGACAATGTCAAAATCTCTGACATCAAGCTGCCAGATGGTGCTGAGCCGACGATTACTGATCGTGACTTCACCATTGCCTCTATTGTTGGTCGCGGTATCGCGGCTGAGGCAGAGGAAGAAACAGACGAAGCGCCAGAAGCGGCTGAAGTCGAATCGATCAAGCAGAGCGGCGACGAAACAGACGAGTGATCAAAACTCTGATCAATTTGGTGGCGGGATGGCTAAACGGCCGTCCCGCCACTATTGATTCCAGCGACGAACCATCCGGGGAGCCGATCATGCATATTTTTGTCGGGCAAGGTAATCCGGACGCCAAGTATTTGCGCAATCGGCACAATCTCGGCTTTATGACAGTTGATGCGATCGCGGCTGATCATGGTTTCGGACCGTGGCGTTCCAAGTTCCAGAGCCAGGTTTGCGACGGCCGGATCGGCTCGACCAAGGTCCTGCTGATGAAGCCTGAAACCTATTATAATGAAACCGGTCGCGCGGCGCAGGCGGCGATCCAGTTCTATAAGCTCACATCAGAAGACGTGACGATCTTTCACGATGAGATCGATCTCGCGCCGGGCCGGATGCGGGTCAAGCGCGGCGGCGGGCATTCAGGGAATAATGGCATTCGTTCAATGATTGCGCATGTCGGTGCCGACGTGCGACGCATCCGTATGGGAGTTGGTCATCCTGGCGATAAGTCGCGCGTTATGCCTTATGTCCTGTCAGATTTTTCGAAGGCGGATGAGGTCTGGCGCGATGCCCTGATCGGCGCCTGCTCAAAGGCGTTGCCGCTTCTGTTTGAACAGAATGATGAGCGCTTTCAAACCGAGGTCATGCGCCTGGCGCCAGCCCCCAAACATGACCCGAAACAAGCTAAATAGTCTGGCTCAGTCGCCGGTATCGTCAATGATCGGGCCGGGCTCGAGCGGGCGCGGCGTCGTTTCGTCGAGCAGATAGCCTGGCATTTGTCCGGGCGGGCATTGTTCGACGAAGGC
>CAYGUD010000060.1:7810-10261 GCA_964352865.1 uncultured Hyphomonas sp. | reverse complement strand
GCCTGACGCGCTGTGGATTGCAGCTGAGCATAGGTTCCCGGCGAGGCGGCTTGCAGCGCTTCGACGGCGCGCCGCGTCGGCGCATCAATGAGACGGTCAAGCAGACCAGGCGCAGCCGCGACGTTGACCGCTTGCTTCGGCGGGGGGCGCGCGTCTGGGCCAAACACAAACAGACAGGCAAAGCCGATCATCACAACGCTGAGCGTGATCAGTCCGAGGCGGAGCCCTGTTTGTTTATGTTGGGTCTCTGACATGCGCGCGCCTAAAGCTGCACGACGTTCGGAGGCGGTACGTCGACAAACAGGCTGGCGACCAGGTCGGCTCGACAATCTTGCGTCATGCGCTGGTTCACGTAGCCTTTGTCCGTGATCTCACCTTTGTCGATACTTGGCGGCTCAGTCATCACCAGGAAACGCTTGATCCGCCGCGAGGAGCCCGGCTCTGCCGCGTTGAAGGCCGCGACTTTGCCTGCGAGATCCTTGTTCAACTGCATAAAGGCCGCCATTTGATCGCCGCTTGCGGCTTTTACGTAATCTTCAAACGCGGCAGGCGATGGCCAGAACATCGCGCCGATAAAATTCTTGTCCTGTCCGCAAATCACGGCATCAAAGACTAATGGCGAACAGGCGGCGACCAAGTCGGGCCGCAGCACGCCGACACTGACCCATGTCCCAGATGAGAGTTTGAAATCCTCACCAACACGGCCATCAAAAATGATGCCCTGGTTGGGATCATTTTCATCGACAAATTTCGCCGCATCGCCGAGGCAGTAATAGCCCTCTTCATCAAACACTTCGGCATTCTTCTCTGGCAGGTTGAGATAGCCCGGCATGACGGTTTCGCCCTTCACCCGAACTTCGAGCTTGCCCATTGTCGGTACCAGCTTGAGCGTCAGACCCGGCAGCGGCAGACCGATCAAGCCAACCCGCTCTGCTTCCCAATGCACGACGGTAATCCCTTGAGTCTCAGTCGCACCATACATGGTGATAATCGGAATGCGTCGACCCGTGGCCTTGATCGCGAGGGATTGTATACGATCATAGAGGTCATCAGAGAGCGTTGCGCCGCCATAGCCAATTGAGCGCATATTCTCAAAGAACGCAGCGAGCAGTTCGTCATCCTCTTCCATGGCTTCGGCGAGCATGGCGAGCGCGATGGGCGCGGTCCCAAATGTCGAGGGCTTACAATCGAGGACATTGCGAATGGTTTCGCCGAACAGCGCGGCAGTCGGCTTGCCGCCATCGATCCAGAACGTCGCCCCCGTCCATAGCGCCCCGTTAAAATTCACGTTTGAACCGGAAATGTGATTCCAAGGCAGCCAGTCGAGGACATTGTCCGGCGTGTCAGGATCATATTCCGGATCCCGGGCATCGTCTCGCAAGCCTTCGACGCCCGCAATCATTGAACACATCGCGCCCTGAGTGGTCGGTACGGGCTTCGGCATTCCTGTGGAGCCGGAGGTGAACAGATACTTGCCGATTGTGTCGTCGCTGATCGCATCCAGCGCGGCATCGACCGCCGGTGTGACCACCGTGTCGAGCAGGCCGTGATACGACATCGCGCCATTTGCGCCATCCGCAGTAATCACAGTACAGCCATGATCGCCGAGCGCGCCAATTGCCGGTTCGAATGGCTTTAACTGCGCCGCGAACAGCACTTTCGGCTGCACCGCATTGAAGCAATGTTTGAGCTTGGCGAAGTCCGTCGACATTAATGAATAGGGCACTGATATGGGCGCTGCTGGTGCGCCGATCGTCATCGCCGCGACCATAACTAGAGCCGTTTCGATTGAGTTTCCAGACAAGATCATGACCGGCGAATCCGGTCCGGCCCCCATATCCAGGAATGCCTGCGCCAGGGCCCTCGTGCGGCGCAGCCCTTCGCCATAGGTGATGGCTTCCCATTGATCAGTGTCTGGATTGCGCTGTTTCAGCCATTCGCGATCAGGGTGCATGCCTGCGCGGGTTGCCAAAGCATGCGGGACAGAGCGCGGGCGATCCCCTGGGGCATGCCGCTGTTTCAGATAGACGGTGCCATCCGGTTTTCGAACACACTCTATGTCAGGCTTTTTTTGCGCGAGCGGGCGAAAAGGCGGCAGGCTAGCTGCGTCTGGCATGGTCGGTTCCTCGGATGATTGTGTTTTTCGTATCCTAGCGCGCTCACCGCCATCGCCAAGCAAAATCGGGTGAGTTGACATTTTCACGATGCAGAGTACTTTGTGTTTCAAAGTTATTGGAGTATCTTATGAGCCAAACCACTCTTCATGATGATATCGCTTATGTGCGTGATCTCGCAGAAGCGGGTCAGAGCGCGCCCTTGCTCGGTGGGCGATTCCTGGCCTTTTGGGGCGTCCTCACCAGCAGCGCCTATTTCCTGCACTACTCAATTTCAGCTGGCCTGTTTGGTTGGCCTGATGTCGCCTATGGCTGGGTCTGGGGAACGTTCATCATT
>CAYGUD010000060.1:0-7800 GCA_964352865.1 uncultured Hyphomonas sp. | reverse complement strand
TAGGCATTCTAGGCCAGGCTTTGCTTGTGCGGACGATCCGAAACAAACCCGGAGGCAATTCTGTCGGCAATCGCGCCGAAGCCACGGTCTGGATGGCGGGTGGATTCGCTCTGTTCGCTTATTTTGGCACTTTGATTGTAAAGTCATTCACTGTCGGCGGCCCGGTGGCGGGCTTCGAAGCGTCTCTGCCAATCGTATTCGCAATCTATGGCACTGGGTTGATCACATCTGGGATGATGGCAAATGTCAAAACGCTCACTTATGCGGGCTATGGCGCATTCGCTATGATTGCGCTGGCGCTTTGGTTCGAAGGTACGAACTTCACCTGGGCTGTCGCGTCAATTGCTGCTTTTCTAACGGTGCTCATTCCCGGCTTGATCATGATGAGCCGCGAACCCAAAAGCATCATCTAGAAGGGAGTGCCTTATGTCAGACGAGACAAATCCCTTCGATCATGGACAAATCGATGACGTCATTCATGGCCGTCTTCGGCTCGGCATCATGGCCTATCTATCGAGCGTCAGCCCCGCCATCTTTGGCGAGCTGAAAGAGAAAGTCGGCGCCACAGATGGCAACTTGTCGACTCATTTGCGCAAGCTTGAAGATGCCGGTTATGTCCGCCAGGAAAAGCGCTTTGTCGGGCGTCGCCCTCAAACAAGAGTGTTCCTGACTGATCCCGGGCGTAAAGCGTGGCTGAGCTGGATTAAGCGCATGCAAGGGCTGATGCGCGCCGCTGAATAGCTGAACGCAATCTGAAAATCTCCCTCCCAAGGCGTTCAGATTGGCTTCGATAGGGTCAGTATCAGGAATTGATACAAGGACCTCGAAATATGACCCGTGCGCTAAAAGCCCTCGCCCTCATCGCTACTGTTTGCGCCGCGACTGTTCTCCCAGCAGCCGCCCAGCATGGATCTCGCGGAGGCAATAGTGAGGCCGTGATTTTCAAACATCCAGAGTTTCGTGGCGCTGCGCTTTCGATTGATGGGCCAGTCTACAATTTACGCGAATTGGGCTTCAATGACACCGTGTCTTCGATCGATGTGCGCGGTGCCTGGGAAATCTGCGTCGATCCTGACTTTCGCGGCCGCTGCGTCGTCATTGATGGACCAACCTCGCATCTCAGCCAGATCCGGATGAACGATAATATTACCTCGATGCGCCCGCTAAATGGGAATGCCCGCCGGGTGAATTCACGCCGCGACCGAGATCATGGAAATCGCAATAATCGTCGCCGCGACCACGGCAACCACCAGAGTCACAATCAGGGCATTGATGGTCGACACACTGTATTCTTCCCGCGGCCGCGCGATGCTTATGGCGACCGGGTTCCCGTCGGCCGCGGCAATGCCAATCAGTTCTGCCGCGATATGGGACTTGGCCGTGCCGTATATGCCGATCGTGGCCGTCGCAACCTGACTGATGTGTTGTGCTCAAAGTAGCACGAACTGCCTCCCCCCGGCTGAGCTTCCTTTAGGCCCGTAGTCCTCCCGACTTCTCGAACGGGTCGTGCTCAGCCACCAAATGCCCCGGAGCGATCTCGATCAGCTTCGGGGCATATTGTATTGCGTCAGGATCATCGATGACCTCGGACTTCAGGAAACGCAGCGGCGCACGGCTATCCAGTGGGCTCGGCAAATCGCCTTGAAGCTTCACCCGCTCGCGGGCGCGCTCCAGTTTCGGATCTGGCGTCGGTACGGCCGAAATCAGCGCCCTGGTATAAGGGTGGCGCGCTTCCTCATAGATTTCTTCGCGGCCAGCAATCTCGACCACTTTGCCGAGATACAGCACCATGACGCGATGCGAGATCTCGCGAACAACAGACAGGTCATGGCTGATAAAGATCATCGCCAGGCCAAACTCTTTCTGTAACTCGATCAGCAGGTCTACGACTTGCGCCTGCACCGAGACATCAAGCGCCGAAACCGCCTCGTCGCAGACGACCAGCTTTGGATCGAGAATCATCGCGCGAGCAATCCCAACGCGCTGGTTCTGACCGCCCGACAATTCATGCGGATAGCGGTTGATCAAAGCCGGGTCGAGACCAACACGCGGCATGATTTCACGAACTTTTGCTTCGCGCGCGGCTTTATCCAATTCTGGCGAATGGACCGTCAATGGCTCACCAATCGACGTGCCAATCGACATCCGTGGATCGAGACTGGCCATCGGATCCTGGAAGACGATTTGCAAATCATCGCGCAGAGCGTTCATGGTTTTGCGATCAGCGCCAGAAATGTCACGGCCCATCCAGGCAATCGTCCCGGCAGTTTGCGGCACCAGTTTCAACACCGCACGCGCCAGCGTCGACTTACCGCAACCACTCTCGCCCACGACGCCGAGAGTCTCACCCGGCTTCAGATCGAAACTCACACCATCGACCGCTTTCAGGGGTTTGGTCTTTCCGAACAATCCGCCGCCAATATTGATCGGGAAGTGAACTTTCAGATCATCCGCCTTGAGAATTGGTTCAATATTTGCCGCAGGGGCTGGACCAAGCATGGGTCGGCCAGGACGATTCGGCTGATCAATCCGCGGCACTGCGTCGAGCAACATCTTGGTATATTCGTGCTGAGGATTGTAAAAAATGTCATCAATCCCCCCCGCTTCAACAATCTCTCCATAGCGCATCACCACGACGCGGTCGCACATCCGTGCGACGACGCCCATATCGTGCGTAATCAGCGCGACGCCGGTGCCGGTGTCTCGCTTCAAATCATCCATCAAGTCCAGAACTTGTGCCTGAACCGTGACATCCAGCGCCGTCGTCGGTTCGTCAGCGAGCAGGAGTTGCGGCCCACACAGCATGGCGATGGCCACCATGACACGCTGGCGCATGCCGCCGGACAATTCATGTGGAAACTGATCCATGCGGCTGCGCGCTTCCGGGATACGGACATGCTCAAGCCAGTCCACACAGACTTTGGTCGCTGCTTCGCCTTTCAGGCCTTTGTGCAATTTCAGCACTTCACGCATCTGCGCCCCAACCGTCATATGCGGGGTCAGACTGGTCAGCGGGTTCTGGAATATCATTGACATCGCATCGCCGCGAATCGCGCGCAGAACCTTGGCATTGGCGGTCAACATGTCGGTTCCGTTAAACATCACGGAACCCGTGGCAGCTCCGTTATCTGCGAGTAGTCCCATTGCGGCCAGGACAGTCTGACTCTTTCCGGATCCAGACTCGCCAACAATGCCGACGCACTCTCCAGCCGAAACGTCAAAGCTGATTCCTTTGACGGCGTGCACCGTGCCATCAGGCGTATCAAAGTCGACTTTGAGGTCTTTGACGGACAGAATTGGAGAAGTCACTTTGGGCTCGCCTTTACGCTAAATCTGCTCCGCAAAGGGCGGCAGCGATGGGAAATTGTCAAGCAAGCATATGTGTCTTATTGCAATCCCAACTACCTACTACTAGGTAGACCACTATGAACACTCGCACCGCACTTCTCAACAGCGCCGAACTGGCCATTCGCCAACGCGGCTATAATGGCTTCAGTTTTGCCGATATGGCTCGCGATGTCGGCATTCGCAAAGCCAGCATACACTATCACTTCGCAACCAAAGCGGATCTCGCACTGCAGCTGATCGATCGCTATGTGGCACAGTTTGAGTTTGCGCTTTCAGAAATTGATGCAAACAATGCCTCGGCGGCGGACAAGCTTCGGGGCTATCAAGGCGTCTATCGCGATGCGCTTGCAGGTGGATCACAGCTTTGTCTTTGTGTCGCCTTGGGCGTCAGCAGAGAGAGTCTTGCCGACCCTGTGCTCACACGTCTGAACCAGTTCCACGAAATCAGCACTGAATGGTTGCATCGCACCTTTTCCGCCGCCGCGAAGGACCTGTCAGTGTCCGGGCTAATGGACGCGAATGCAGAGGCTTATGCGACGCTCGCGCTCATGGAAGGCGCGCAGCTCATGGCACGTTCTGCTGCCAATACCGATCCGTTTGACCGCGCCACTGCGGCATTTCTCTCCCGACTGTCGGCAACACCCAAAAGCTAGGAGCACGAGATGAGACTGAACGCAGATTTTAATGAGCGCGTCGTTCTCCGACCCGAGGATCGAGACTGGGTAGCTTCGCCGATGGTTGGCGTAGACCGCCAGATGCTCGACCGGATTGGCGAGGAAGTGGCGCGAGCTACATCCATCGTCCGGTACGCGCCCGACTCTTATTTCAGCGAGCACACCCATGGCGGCGGTGAAGAATTCTTCGTGCTTGAAGGTGTGTTCTCAGACGAACATGGCGACTATCCAGCCGGCACCTATGTGCGCAATCCGATCGGCTCCAAGCATAGGCCGCACTCAAAAGACGGCTGCACGATCTTCGTGAAATTGCACCAGTTCGATGCTGCAGACACCGAACAGACAGTCATTGATACGCAAACTTCTGAGTTCCTGCCTGGACAGGTCCAAGGGCTAACCGTTTTACCGCTGCACAGTCATGGCACTGAAAGTGCAGCTCTTGTACGCTGGGCGCCCCAGACCAAATTCCTACAACATCAGCACTGGGGCGGCGAAGAAATCCTGGTCCTCGAAGGCACCTTCCAGGATGAGAATGGCGACTATCCAGCCGGGACCTGGCTCCGCAGCCCGCATGGTTCAAAGCATACGCCGTGGTCGGATGAAGGCTGCCTTATCTATGTCAAAACCGGACATTTGGCAGCGCTTGCGGCATAGCGCACCGTAAATTTAGTCATCGGTCAGCCAAATAACGTAGATGCCGCAGCCCCGCAGCTTCATACACAGCGTCCAACGCCGCTTGCTGGCGCAAGATGATATTGCCCTCTGTTGGCAATTCGGTGCCCAGCTGAAGCGCTTTGAGCACGGCTGCGAGTTGCCATGTATAGGTGCTGATCGGGCTGATCTCCGCCTGACGCCCGGCTTTTGTTTGCAAACGCGCGCCGCGGTGCGGCGCGAGCGGATTGATAAATTCAATTTCACCTTTGGTGCCAACCAGTCGCATATGGGCGCGAAACTTGGCACCCTCAGCCATGCTCGCTGTCAGATGCGCCGTGGCGCCGGATCCAAAACTCAGCTGCGCCTGTAGCGTTTCATCAACGCCCGTCGGCGTGAGGGTCGCTCTGGCTTCAACGTCGCGCGGCGCTTCCCCCATCACCGTCAGTGCCCAATGCAAGGGATAGCAACCAAGATCCATCATAGCGCCGCCGCCTGTCTCCACACGGTGGCGGATTTCAGCGCCATTATCTTTGATATGAACATCAAACGCGGCGTGGATTTCCCGCACCTCGCCGATCTCATCAGCAGCCAGCCAGGCCAGACAGGTCTCAAACGCCGAATGATAGCGGTAGTGAAATGCCTCAATCACTCGCTTGCCACTGGATTCGGCCGCAGTCAGCACGGCCTGCGCCTCATTTGCATTCATCGCAAACGGTTTCTCACACAAAACGTGTTTACCCGCCTCAAGCGCATTGATGCTCCACTCAGCGTGCCGGTTTATGGGCAGAGGATTATAGACGAGGTCAACGCGCTCAGAGGAGACCACCTGATCATAGGACGAAGCCACCTCCGCCACACCGTGCTGTTTCGCATAAGCCATTGCACGGCTTTGATCACGCGCAGCAATGACCGCGAGTTGGCATTGCGGGGTCACGCTAACAGGATCGACGATGGCTTCCCGGGTGATCCGTGCTGCGCCCAAAAGGCCAATTCCGATCCCAGCCATGTTATCTCCTTGGTGTCGCACTGCCGCAAGGGGAACGATTGCCCTTGCTCACGCTCTGGGCTTTTTAGGCTGAAGGTAAATAAAGCGCCAGACCGGAGGACCCGCTATGCCCGTGATGAACTTCTTGACCACTTGCATTTTCGATCATGGCGCTGTGGCCAAGCTCGGCCCGACGCTGACTGGGTTTGGCGTTTCACGCCCGATGGTTATTACCGATCCCGGCATCAAAGCCGTTGGTCTTCTCGACACGATTCTCGAAAATCTCGGGATGAAACCTGCCGCCGTGTTTGCGGATACAGTCGCCAATCCGACAGAAGATCAAGCCATCGCTGTGGCGGCGCAATACAATGCCGCCAATGCTGACGGTCTTGTCGCGCTGGGCGGCGGATCCGCCATGGACCTGACCAAAGCGGTCGGGCTTCTGGCCAGCCAAGGCGGGCCACTGGAGAAATATGCGGCGATCACCGGAGGCGCCAAACACATTGCCAAACTGCCGCCCCTGATTGCGGTTCCAACCACAGCTGGCACCGGGTCAGAAGTCTCGGTCGGCATGATTACGACGATGAATAATGGCCGCAAGGAGACGTTCGCGTCACCGCATCTGATTCCAGCTACCGCAATTTGCGATCCGGACCTTACTCTCGGCCTGCCACCGCTGCTCACTGCGGCGACGGGCATGGATGCCGTGACCCACTGTATCGAAGCCGTTCTGACCCCAGCGATTAATCCGCCAGCCGAAGGCGTTGGCTATGACGGCCTGAACCGGGCGATAAAAACTGGCGCCCTGAAGCGGGCTGTCGCAGATGGTGCCGACAAGGATGCCCGCTGGAACATGATGATGGCGAGCTATGAAGGCGCTCTGGCCTTCACAAAAGGCCTCGGATCAGTGCACGCGCTCAGCCATGCAGCCGGACGACTAAAGGAGAAGAAACTCCATCACGGCACGCTGAATGCGATTTTCCTGCCGCATTTGCTGCGCTTCAACGAGGGCGCCGCCGATGAGAAGTATGCCCGTCTGCGCTTTGCGATGGGGCTCGGCTCGAACGCCGACCTGGGCGATACGATTGCTCGGCTGAACGAAGACCTTGGCATTCCTACAACTCTCTCGGCGATCGGAGTCGAGTCGTCCGATGGACCCGGAATCGTTGAGTTCGCACTGAATGATCTGGCTCACCGCGGCAATGCCAAAGCCGCTGAGCAGGGCGATTATGAACGCATTTTTGAGCAAGCGTTGTAAACTCTTCAACCTCTGGAAACATTGCATCTGGTCAAGGCATCCGGGGATGTCTTGACTTTAGTGGCCACGTTCGGCACGCCCATACTCGAGTGCTAAGGGGATAGCACCGAGGGTCGAATGACACCTAGATTCAGACTGCTGAAGCTCGCAGTCTATTCCCTGAGCTTTATTCTTATCAGCCTGGCTTTGGTCGGCGGCGTCATTGGCTACTCCCCTGTTCCCTACTGGGATATGTGGGATGGCACCGTGAATTTTGTCCTGCGCTTTGATGAAGCACCACTCGACCGGATGTTTGAGCAACACAATGAACACCGCCTGATTCTGGCGCGCCTGTTCTTTCTGATTGAGTACCATGTTTTTGGCGGGTCCGGTATTTTCCTGACGGTCTGTAATTACCTTTTCGTATTTGTCAGCTGGGGTATTTTTGCGCGCTGCCTGTATCAGATGAATGCGCCAGATAGCCCGCCGCGAGATACACACTTGCTGGTCGCCATAGTCGGGGCCTGGCTATTTTTGTGGGCACAGAAGGTCAACTTCCTGTGGCCGTTTCAAAGTCAGTTTTTTCTCGCGCAATTGCTGCCTTTGATCGCCTTCCTATTGCTCAGCAAAGCCGCTCACCAATCGCGCATTTGGAGTTTGACTTTCTATGCCGCCATTCTGGTTGGGGTGGCGAGCGCCTTAAGTATGGCAAATGGCGTCATGGCACTGCCGCTCATGGCGGTGTGGGCGATCATTTTGCGCATGACCAGGATCCAGATCTTCGTGTTGGCACTCACGGCCGCTGTCACCCTTTGGCTATATTTCATGGACTATACTCAACCGTCCGGTCATGGCGCCCTGTTCGACACCATGATGACTGATCCGATGGGAATACTGGCCTA
>CAYGUD010000059.1:6862-10485 GCA_964352865.1 uncultured Hyphomonas sp. | reverse complement strand
TCCTTGGCGATGACGTGACCGGCGATGTGCACCTCGGAGATTGGGGCCTGCAAATGGGGCTGCTGATCATTGCCGTGTCAGACGAGCAGCCAAATCTTCCCTATTTTGACGCCAGCCAGACCGGCCCGTTTCCGTCCGATCCGCCTGTCACGATGGAGGACCTGTCGCGCCTCTATCCGATGGCGTCGGTGTGCTCGAAAGACGACGAAGCCTATGCCAGACGGGCGCAGAAGGCAGTGGCGGAGATGCAAGCCGGGCGTGCCGGTTACCGAGCGCTGCTGCGCCACTTCATTGATGTGTCTGTAGCGGCGCTGA
Source organism: uncultured Hyphomonas sp. (assembly GCA_964352865.1). GTDB lineage: Bacteria > Pseudomonadota > Alphaproteobacteria > Caulobacterales > Hyphomonadaceae > Henriciella. The sequence goes on along the minus strand of CAYGUD010000059.1, from coordinate 10,170 downwards.
AAGTCGATTATGGCTTCCTGGATGTGTCTTTTGATCTCTGGAAAGGTGAGAGCGATGCTGATCCGCTGATTGCACCAATGATTGAGGCGTTGAAATCCAGTGGTCTGGCCGTCGAAGATGACGGGGCTTGGATTATCGACATTGCTCGCGACAATGAGAATATTGAAGCGATTGGCAAAGACGGCGAGCCGAGGCTGAAAAACCCTATGCCGCCCTTCATGCTGGTCAATTCGCGCGGCGCGACAGGCTATCACGCCACGGATCTCGCAACCATCAAGGACCGGGTTGAGACGATCGGGCCGGACCGGATACTGTACGTGGTCGACCAGCGTCAGGCTTTGCATTTTGAGCAAGTCTACCGCGCCGCCGACAAAGCCGGCTATATGGCTCAGGATCGCCTGGAGCATCTTGGCTTCGGTACCGTGAATGGCAAAGACGGCAAGCCGTTCAAGACCCGCGAAGGCGGGACACTGCGCCTGGCGGACCTGAACGCTATGGCGCTTGAAGAAGCCACCAAACGTATCGGCGAGACCGGATTGTCCGGCGATATTGGCGAGGCTGAGAAAGCCGAGATTGGCGAACTCGTAGCGCGTGCCTCGCTGCGATTTGCAGACTTGCAAAACCAGCGCACGACGAATTACGTGTTCGATCTGGAGCGGTTTACCAGTTTTGAGGGCAAAACCGGGCCCTATCTCCTTTATGCCGCCGTGCGGATCAAAGCGATTTTGCGCCGCGCCGCCGAGCAGGGCTATTCTGCGGGCGAGACAAAAATTGCCGCTGCTGAGGAGCGCAAGCTCGTCCTGGCGCTTGATGGCTTTGCACTGGCGCTCCGATTGGCGCGCGAAAAGCGTATGCCGCATTATGTCTGCGAGCATGTTTATGGTCTGGCCCAGGCGTTCAGCGCGTTTTATGCGGCGTGCCCGATCCTCAAAGATGATGTCAGCAGCGACGTTCGAGCCTCGCGCCTGGCTTTGTGTGAGACGGTGCTACATCAGCTCGAGGCGGGTCTTGGCATTATCGGGATTACGGCGCCAGATCGTATGTAGCGCCCCAATAGTAAACAGAATCGACGATTCTGTTTACGCGGCCCTAACAGGATTTAACTTCTGAGCGCCGATCGTGAACAAAAACTGGTGTTCTGGTAACCTTCGGTCAATGCGCTCAGCTTAGGCTTGTCTTCCTAGACCTGTAGGAAGGACCCAACCCGATGCTGAAAAACATGATTAAGACCTGCGCAGATGCGACTGGCCTCAGCCAAGTCAAAACGCGCGAAGCATTGGGGATCGTCCTGAATACAGCCGAACGTCAGGGCTCACCTCTGGCGGAAGCGATATTCCGCAAAATGCCCGGCGCGCGGACACTGTCTGCCACGACAGGCGCAGCTCAGGGCGCGGCGACCAGTGTGATTGCCCGCCTTATTGAACAAACCCCAGGCGGCCGCCGCCATGTCGGCGAAGGCATGTTTTCCAGCCTGCATCAAGCCGGCCTCGGACATAAACAAATCTCGCAAATGTTGCCGGCGATTAGCGGCTATATGCAAACCACTTACGGGATGGAGTCTTTCGGTCACCTCGGCGACCTCGTCGTTGCAGATATGCTGACCGGCGCCGGCCGAACCGCCGCCGCGGCATAGTTTCTTCACCAAACTTCAGGTTCTAATAGGAGGCTCACAGCGTTTTCGCGCCGTGAGCCTTTTCTTTTTGACGCGCCGCGATTAGGGGAAGGGCCATGTCCACACGAACAGACCTTATTGTCCCGTTGAGCGCGCTTGAGTTTCAAGAAGACGGCGCGGCCATCGCGATTGCAGAATACTGGAACACGACGCAAATCGGCGTGCTTTTGCAAACTGTGATCGAACAGCATGCGACGGATCAGCTGAAGAACCAGTCCCTGCATTTTGTTTCCATCACTTATGATGTGTCGGCTGACGCTGCTTTAGGGGATCAGGTCAGTTTCCAAAGCCGCATTGACCGCCGCACACGGACACTGATCTTTGCCAGCGGTATTGCCAGCCAAGGCGACCGCCATTTGCTAAAAGCGACAGTGGTGTTCCGGCTCGACTAAATGCGCGTGCCTACATCGGTGAGGTGCGCAAAGGCAGCAAGTCCGGGAATTCTGGGTCGCGCTTCTCGGCTTTTGCCTTGAACGCTTCTTGCATGTGTGATGGCGGCAGCATTCCGGAATTCCAAACGCCGATATAATCCAGCGTATCTGCTGTGGAGTGGTCGCGGCCATAATTGATCAGCACTTTACAACCTGTCACGGCGACGGGGTTCTTGGAGGCGATTTCCTTGGCCACGCCCAGAACATGCGCAAGCATTTCCTCTTGCGTGTCGAACACTTCATTGACGAGGCCGATCTCTTTGGCCTTCGCAGCAGGGAGACGTTCGCCGGTATAAGCCATTTGCTTGACCCAGCCTTCCGGAATGTAGCGTTGCAGGCGCGGGAAAGTGCCGACATCAGCGGTCATCGCGATATTGGTTTCCTGGATGCAGAAGAAAGCGTCCTTGGTGCACCAGCGAATGTCGCCAGCAGAAATCATATCAATCGCACCGCCAATGACGCCGCCCTGGCAAGCAATCAAAACGGGGATGCGGGCGTCTTCAAGCGCGTTGAATGATGACTGGATCTGCTTGATATTGGAGCGGAACGCCTCAGCGGCGACGTGGCGGTCGACTTTGCCATGGGTCACTGCGCCGTCCTGGTTGAACACTGACAAATCCATGCCTGCTGAGAAATGCTTGCCTTCAGAAGAAATGACAATCACGCGTGCCGCCGCGGTGGCATCGATCTCATTCACGATCGCTGGCAGTTCATTCCAGAACGCTTTGTTCATCGCGTTCATCGATTGCGGCCGGCTCAGTACGATGTGTGCGACTTTGTCTTCCACTGACACCGTGAAGCATTCATGTGTTTTCTTCAGCATCTCATTGTCTCCATTCACTCGATAAACTAGCGCAAGCGGGTTACAATCGCCAGAGTGACCCGGCGATAAGCATGCAAATGTTTGATTTTATGAGTGAATCCCGTTTGATTGAACGGACTGAAAAGGGAGTGATGGATGCGGTACACGATAATAGGGGCACTCGCTTTGTGCGTTTTTCCAGCCGGGTGCGAAACCGGATCGAGCGGCGACTTTGGTCAGGTTCTGGGCGACGTGCTTGGCGGCATAGAATCCGGACAAACAACCAGCGGCGAACTGTCTCTCGCAGAAATTGATGCCGGGCTGCGGCAGGCATTGGAAATTGGGACCAACCGCGTGGCATCGCAAATCGGCGTGACCGATGGCTATTGGAACGATCCGCAAA
>CAYGUD010000059.1:4799-6852 GCA_964352865.1 uncultured Hyphomonas sp. | reverse complement strand
ATCCCGCTGCCCGGGCGTTTGGGGCAAGTGCAGAACGAGCTCGGAAAGCTTGGCCTGGCAGGACCGCTTGATGATTTGCAATTGCGGATGAACCGGGCGGTGGAAGACGCTGTCCCGGCGGGCAAGAAAATCGTCATTGATGCGGTGCAATCGATCACAATCGAAGATGCATTGGGCATTTTGCGCGGCGGCGACTCTGCAGCGACAGATTTCCTGCGCGGACGAACCGAAGCCAGCCTGCGCCAGACCTTCACGCCATTCGTCGAAAATGCGCTTGAATCGTCAGGGGCTTATCAGGCCCTCGACAGTGTAACGTCGAGTCAGCCATTGCTGGCAGTTGCGGCAACTGATTATAAATCCGACCTGACCACATTTGCGGTCCAATATGGCCTTGATGGGCTGTTTACTTATCTTGCCGTTGAAGAGCAAAAAATTCGGGACAACCCTGTCGCAAGAACGACAGAATTGCTCCGTAGAGTGTTTGGGTAGAGTTTAGGAAAAGAATGCGTCGTTTTACATTTGAAACCCCGGAAGGCGACTTGGCCGCCTTGGAATTTGGGGATCCGGCCAAGAAGCTTGCGGCCGTCTGGCTGCATGCAACGGGCTTTAATGCGATGACGTATCAGTCCATCCTGGCGCCGCTAGGGTTGAGGACAAAGATTCATGCTGTCGATATGCGTGGACATGGACGTTCAACCCTAACGGCGCGCCCTCAGAAACTGAAATCGTGGAAACGCTATCGCGATGATATTGTGGCATTTCTCGATCGTGAAGCGCCGGTCAATCCGGTTGTGCTTGGCGGGCACTCAATGGGCGCAACTGTCGCGCTGATGGTGGCCGGGGCGCGGCCGGAAAAAGTTGCGGGTCTGGTTCTGGTCGATCCGGTGATTTTGCCGGCGCGATATTATCTGGCCATGCACCTGTCGCCATTCCGGCGCGGTGGACACCATATGGCCAAGCAAGCGCGCCGACGCCGCAATCAGTTTGATTCCAGAGAACATATTCAATTCAAATATCAGGGCCGCGGCGCATTCAAGACCTGGCGAGAGCCTTTTCTGGAAGATTATATTCTCGATGCGTTTGACCGGACAGACGGCAATGATCCCGACAGCGACAAGCAGACCTGGCAATTGCTCTGCGATCCGAAATGGGAAGCGGCAACATTTCTGGCCCAGCGCAATCGGCCATGGAGTGCTCTGGCGAAAGTCAAAAAGCACCGCATCCCGATCACGGTCTTAAGGCCTGACCGGGATTCTGTGCTGACGGATGAAGTGGCGATCCGCTTGACGAAAAAATGTCCGCACCTGGTGCTTAAAGAGCGGGTGAACACGACGCATTTCTTGCCAATGGAAGCGCCATATGATGTGCGCGATCAGCTTTCGACTTACATATCCAGCCTGATTGAAGGCCTGGCCGAGGACGAAATTGGTCCGGTCAAGCGCAGTCTGCGCAGCTAAGCGCTCCGCGCTGCCGCGTTTTGCGTGCGTGCGATAGCTGGATCTATCGTAGATGCTGGAGAAGCGTTCTGCCGGGTCATCAACTCCAAACACTTCTCCGCTGTTAGCGGACGTGAGAAGTAAAAACCCTGAACATTGCGACAGCCCAGTTTCTTGATCGTTTCGAGCTGCCAGTCGCGCTCAACCCCTTCGATCATCAGATCCATACCCAGGCTTTGCGCCAGGCCAACAATCGATTTGATGATTTTCAGGTTCGACTCGCGGTGACAGGCCTGAACGAATGATTTGTCGACTTTCAGCATATTGATCGGCAGGCTGGAGAGATAGCTTAGAGATGAATAGCCGGTGCCAAAATCATCCAGTGCGATGGAGATGCCCAGCCGGCGGAGCTTGTCGCACGTGGCCTGCGCATCGGCTTTGTTCTCAATGATTTCTGTTTCGGTGATCTCGATCTGCAGCTGATTATAGCGCAAGCTGGAGCCGCTGATCACGTGCTGAACATATTCGACAAAGTCGACGCTGAGGAGCGTTTTGCCTGAGACGTTGATGGCGATTTTCTGGTCGCTTGTCAGCCAGGCCTCGACCACAGATACAGC
>CAYGUD010000059.1:2850-4789 GCA_964352865.1 uncultured Hyphomonas sp. | reverse complement strand
TGGATTTTCTGATCCGTCGTCAGGGATCGTGCATCTGAAGAGACCGCTTTTTGAAAGATCGCGCGATCCAGTCCGTTGATCAGGCCGCCTTCATTCGCAATGGCGATGAACTCGCCCGGCGAGATGGCGCCAAACTCGTCAGTATTCCAGCGCGCCAGGGCTTCGAAACCGATGACGGAATTGTGCTTGATTTCAAATTGCGGCTGGAAGGCGATGCCAATCGAGCCCGACTGGATGTCTGATTTCAGCAGTTCTGAGAGTCTGGTGCCGCGACGTTTGCGCTCGCCGAGCGTATCGCAATATTCCGCCCAGTGAGAGCCTGGGTGTTTCTTGGCTTCGACCAGCGCCGTATTGGCCTCAAAGAAGATTTTTTTGAGGTCCGGGTCGGGTGAATCACAGCTGGAAACTCCGACGGAGACCTTGATTGGCACGTATCCGGCAGTGGTTGAAAATGTCGCCTGAAAGCTGGCGCAAATGTCCTGTGCAGTGCGTTGTGCAGCGTCGCGGTCGCCATGCGCGATGATCCCAAATTCATCTCCGCCGACGCGGTACATTTTTGCGTTCTCCGGTGTCGCCGCTTTCATCCGCAACACGAGTTCGACCAGCACTTCATCGCCAACCTCATGGCCATAGCGCTCATTGATTGACTTGAATTTGTCGAGATCGATCATCGCAATATAGGGCGAGGATCCCGCGGGTTGAGCCTGCGAGAGTGCGTCATTGAAGGCGCGCCGATTTAAAGATCCGGTGAGCGTGTCATTGAAGGCAAGAGAGACGATTTCGTCACGTTGACGCATCAGTTTCTTTGTCGCGCGTGACACTGTGTAGGAATAGGCTGTGGTCGAGAAACCGCCGCCGAGTGCTGCCAATGCGCAGGCATATAGGTTCATCGTCAGGTCGGTCCCGCCGCCACCATTAAACCCAACCCACAGAGCCAATAAGACAAAGTAGGCGAACAAACTGAGTGTGTATTTCAAACACTGCGTCCAGTTTGCGATGAGCCCGAAATAGACCGGTGTGACAGCCAGGAATATCAGGGGAACCAAAGTCGGCTCGTGGACGAACCAGGCGCCAGCCCCGAGGCCAATCAAGGCGCTGAAAACAAAGATAAGGCTGGCCTGGTCGACTTTTTTGGTCACCCGCAAATGATGGATTGAGCTGAGCATGCCGAAAATTCCGACCAGCAATCCCAGGCTGGTGGGTGAGGTCAGTGTCAGATCTTGCGATGCGAAAATCAAAATCCCGCCAGATGGGATCGATACCAATGTCCAGATGATCAACGCGCGCGACCGTGCGCGCATTGCTGAACTCGTCCCGGATGGCAGCTCCGCGATGCGATCGACGAGACGATAAACGAACCTGATAATACCTGACATGAGGTGCTCTTAGCCGAATAAGCTAAATTCACGGCCAAGCTGCATTGGCAAGTTTAGATGAAATTCAATCGAAAGTTGAAATATAGAAAATTTCCGGCGTATGGTCCCGCTTACAGTTTCAAGCCTTTCGGCGCGAGTTTCTCTAACTCGGCAATCTGTTCTGGCGGTGTCGGGATGACTTTGCGGGTCTCCAGGTCGAACGTCACAGCGACGGCTTCGCTGGTGATATAGGCTTCGCCTGTATCCGGGTTCATCACCCAGTGAGATAGGGTGTGCGTTTTCTCAGCGACATCAGCGAGGCTGGTATGGATCACGAACCGGTCGCCGGCGCGCGGCCATTTGCGATAGATCAGGCGGTATTCGAGTACCGCCCCACCCATTTTTGCGCCCGTTTTCGAAGCGGCAACTTTTGCCCGCCAGTCATTCAGCAATGTGGGGACTGAATCCGAAATCCGGCCCATGAACCAGGGCGCCCAAAACCGGCCAAAGACATCGCACTCGCGCGGCAAAATAAGTCCACGGCCAATTTCGGGAGCGCCGACAGTTTCGACTTTCGCCATCGT
>CAYGUD010000059.1:0-2840 GCA_964352865.1 uncultured Hyphomonas sp. | reverse complement strand
GTCCGGGTCCAGTCCGCGCGGCCTGGTATCATCCGGCGCCGTCTCGGTCAGCGCTTCCAGCTGGGCGCGCGACTGCGTGCTCCATGGAAAAGGCTTGCCGGTGCTGGTTGCGACATGTTGCACCCGGGTACGGAATGCAGCCGCAGGGCGGCCGTCACTATGGCGCATATCCTGATAAATCAGTGCGCTGGTTTCATCCCATTCCAACACGCAGCCGGTCATGGTCAGCGGCTGACCTGGGTGGGCTTCACGAATATAGCGAATATGATGCTCCGAAGGAACAAGTGTCGATAAGGCATTAGCGTGAAAGGCGTGCGGCATTAGAATGGCGCCGGCAAGCGTGCCGAGCCCTTCCATCGCCTTCTCAACATAGACGCGGACATTCATGTGCCCCATCTCGTCGCAATCCCAGGTATTGGGGATGCCCCGCCATAGAGCGATCATGCGGCGCACTTCCGGCACGTGCCGCGCGCTTCGATAACCGCGCTTCTGATTGTGAATCCCGCCGCTTCGGTCTCTTTTGCAATGGCTTTGCTGGTGTCGGTTGCATGCAGCTCTTCGGCTGCACCGCAGGCATCGCAAATAATAAACACCGCAGAGTGCGCGTGCTTGGTATGCCCGCAGGCGACATAGGCGTTCAGGCTCTCAATCTTGTGTGCCAGGCCCATTTCCTGAAGGAAATCCAGCGCCCGATAGATCGTTGGAGGCTTTGCTGCGCCTTCACCGTCCAGATTAGCGAGCAAATCATAGGCTTTTGCAGGCTCCTCGCTCTCCAATAATAGGTGCAGGACTTTGCGGCGGATCCGGGTCAGTTTCTGACCTTTGCCATCAACCAATTGCTCGGCTTCAGCCAAAAAGGCTTCGGCCTCTTGCGGGCTGCAAGGGGTATTGGCGTGAGCATGTGCGTGTGAATGAGCCATGGGCGACAATTTGGGTGATCCTAACACAAAAGGGAAGGGGGGATGTTGCAATCACTCGCGGCTCCTTGCGTTTCTGACAGAGTGTTTGGTGGGCGTCACTCAGGAAGAATACGGATTTGAGCGGACCGGTCGCGCGGCATGTTTCCGCGCGTCAGACTGAGCCATTTTTATATGCAGATCAGGCCTCTAGGTGAGGCTCATGATTTATAGAAAAAAGGTTCTGTCATGAAATCACTATTCTGTTCTGTCTTGATGGCCACGTCCGCTCTTATCGGAACGGCGGCTTATGCGGAGGATAATCCCTGGATGGTGCGCGGGCGTGTGCTCGGGGTATTGCCAGACGAAGGCGCAGACCTTTCTGTTGCCGGAACCGCACTGGTCGGGGGTGTCGATATTGGCGACCAATATGTTCCCGAGCTCGATATTACTTACTTCTTCAATGACAATATTGCGGTTGAGCTGATCCTTGCTGTGACCCCGCATGACGTCGACGCTGTTGGCGTGACGGTGCCTGGCGCACTGACAGACGCCGATATTGACCTCGGCGATGTCTGGCTGCTGCCGCCAACGCTGACACTGCAATATCACTTCGACACCGGCACGCAGTGGAAGCCCTATGTTGGCGCGGGTATCAACGCGACCATGTTCTTCGATGAGGATGCAGGATCGGTTGCTGATGGCATCGACTATGATTCAAGCATTGGCGGCGCGTTGCAAGTCGGCGTCGATTACGATCTCGATGGCGAGCCAGGCGGGTGGCTGTTGAATGCGGACATCAAGAAAGTCTGGATCAATACCGACGTGACGGTCGATTTTACAACAGCTTTAGGCGCAACCGTCGACGCGGAGGTCGACATTAACCCAACAGTGGTTGGCATTGGTTTCGGCTACAAATTCTAGCCAAAATCGCCTCCTTACAATGCTAACCCAATTGCCCCGAGCCGGTTGCGGTTCGGGGCCTTTTTATTTGGATCCGGCAGTTTTCACGCGCCGCCGCGCTGCGATCGCAAACGCGCAATCAGGGATGGCACGTCATACTCATCATCGCCGTCATAACGCGGCGCGTTTCGGGCATAGGCGTCTTCGATTTCCGTGTGGATCGGCCTTATCCGTTCGATATTGTAAGCATGGGTCACAACATAGAATTCACCGGCCTGGATTTGCGCCACGACTTTTTCGGCAAACGTGTCCGCATCCATGGCAAATTGTTCTGAGCCCGCGGTCATATCCGAGGCGACAAATCCTGGAACGATCATGCCGATTTTTATGAACTCCGGAAACTCATCCCGCATGGCTTCTGTCAAACCGCGTACAGCATGCTTGGAGGCAATATAGGGCGCGCTCTTTTTGACCGCATTAAAGAAGGCATTCTCTGAGGCAACATTGTAAATCGCCGCGGGTTCGCCTTGCGCAATCATCCGTCGTCCAAACGAGGCCGAGCCATGCCAGACGCCGAAAAAATTTACATCGAACAGGCGGCGCAAGCTGGCCAGATCGACGTCTGGTACTGCGGCGCGACCAATCGAGATGCCCGCATTATTGATCAGCACATGGGCGCCGCCATAAGTTGACCAGGTGAAGTCCGCAAACGCTTCCATACTGTCTGGATCAGTGACATCCATCACCATCGCAGAGGCCTCAATATCTAGTGCTTTCAGGCGCGTCAGGGCTTCATCCAACCGGTCCTGGCGAGGTTCGCCGATAATGATATTCGCGCCAAGGCTGCCAAACCGTTTGGCCAGACCAAACCCGATGCCGGTTGCGCCGCCGGTTATCGCGACGGTTTTGTCTTTATAGGGTGTCATAATCTATGCCTCCAGAAGCTGAGCTTACAAAGCCAGTTGGCGCGCGGCGAGGTCGCGCATAATTTCTTCCGAGCCGCCGCCAATCGCCATGACTCGTACTTCGCGGTAAATCCGT